>JABINZ010000074.1 GCA_018698135.1 Bacteroidota bacterium | reverse complement strand
GAGCATTTGAATGGATTAAATGTTGGAAATAAATTTGACTTTGTACTAAAATCGGATGAAGCATATGGTCCATTACACGATCAGGCAATTATGGATTTGCCAATTGCTTCTTTCATGATAGATGGTAAGCTTGATACAGAAATGATAAAGTTGGGTAATAGTGTGCCCATGAAAGATAGTCACGGTCGACAATTCAATGGAAAAGTAATTGCCATAACCGAGGAAAATGTAAAAATGGATTTCAATCACCCCATGGCAGGTAAAGACCTCAATTTCAAAGGAATTGTTGTTGACGTACGCGATGCCACTCCTGAAGAATTGAGCAAAGGATTATATGGAAACAGCTGTGGCTGTGGTGATGATGGAGGTTGTGAACCCAGTGGTTGCGATGATGGTAGTTGTGGCAGCGGTGGTTGTGGTTGCTAAATATATTTAGCCAACATACTTTTTAAATCGTTTAAATTTATTGGTTTTGCCAGATAGTCATTGCATCCGGCTGAAATTGCTTTTTCCCTGTCATCGGACAAAGCATATGCAGTTTGGGCAATAATTGGTATATCTGGATTAAACTCTCGAATTCTTGTTGTCGCAATATATCCATTTATACCCGGCATTCTTATATCCATCAATACCAAGTCTATGTCTGGATTGTTTTTAGCAATATCGATAGCACTTAAACCATCTTTTGCCCAAATGATTGTGGCATTAAATCGGTTTAACACTGATTCCAGGAAAATATAATTTGAACTGACATCCTCAACAATCAGAATGGTTTTTCCACTTAAATCAAGTTGGTCATAGATAGCATCTTTAATACCATCTGTATTGATAGCATCTTCCATTAATTCATTGGAATAAGGTAGCGTGAAAAAGAATGTTGTTCCTTTACCAATGGTCGAAGTAAGTGTCATTTCTCCACCTAAGAGATTCACGATATTCTTAGAAATCGCCAAGCCTAAACCAGTACCTCCAAAGTCACGCGTGTGCGTGTCGTTTGCCTGCCTGAATCTTTCAAAAACTATTTTCTGTTTATCAGGTTCAATTCCAATACCTGAATCCTGAATGAAAAATTCGATACTGTTATAACTCTTCTTGTAGCCTATTTTAATAAATCCATCACTTGTGAATTTAATAGCATTTTGAAGTAAATTTTCAAATACTTGTTTTAATCGAACAGAATCGGCTTCTATAACAGCTTCATCGGGTAGTGAGTCTGCATCCAATAAAAGTCGAATATGGCTTTTGTCATTGAATTCAAGAATTTTTAGAAAACTAGCATGTATTTCTTTGATTAGATGATTTATGGAAATCTTTTCCATGACCATACGAATATCTCCTGCTTCAATTCTTGAAATATCAATTATATCCGAAATAATTTGCAAAAGGTCGTTACCCCTTTGATTTATTATACTGACATAATCGAACATTTCATCTTTGCTGATGGATGGTTCACGTAATAAATTAGAAAACCCAAGAATAGCATTCATAGGGGTTCTTATTTCGTGAGACATATTCGCCAAAAAAGCTGTCTTTAAGCGATCAGATTCTTCAGCTTTTGATTTTGCCAAATGCAATTGTTTTTCATAGACTTTACGCTCTGAAATGTCAGATAAAATGCAATGTGTTTGTTTAAATGTGCCATCTGTATTCTTCCCTATCCGGCCATTTACGATAGTATCTAGCTGCCTTCCCTCTTTATGCTTAAATGTCATTTCCAAATTGCTAATATATCCATTTAAGAAAAACTGAGCGAAAGCGTCCTTGAGTTTTTCTTTGGAATTATCATTCAAAAATTCTCGAATATTATGGCCAATGGCTTCTTCTTTTGAGTAGCCTAAAAGTTTGCACCAGGCAGGGTTGACTTCAAGAATTACACCTTTTTTATTTAATGATTGATAGCCATTTGGTGCTTCATAAAATAATATACGATAATGCTCTTCACTTTCTTCCAGTCTGCTTTGGATGTTTTTAAGTGAGGTAATATCTTCTTTTACAGCAAAATAGTGTGTTGTTTTCCCTTTTTCATCTTTAATGGGAGCAATGGTAGCTGTTTCCCAAAATAAGCTTCCGTCTTTTCGTTTATTTAGAAACTCACCTTTCCAAACTTTTCCATTGCTTATGCTTGTCCATAATTTGTGATAAAAAGAATCCTCTTGTTTCCCTGATTTAAGAATTCTGGGATTTGCTCCAAGAATTTCCTTTTTCGAATAGCCTGAAATTTGACTGAACTTGGGATTTATGTATTCGATGTTTCCCTCGATGTTAGTTATTACAACCGAAACCGGACTTTGTTCAATTGCAGATAGTAGTTTTGTGTTTTCAGATTCGACCGATTTGCGCAAACTTATATCCCTTAATGAACCAATCAATTTATAGGGAATGTTGTTTTCATCACATAACAAAACTATGCTGGTGTAACAATTTACATGGTCTCCATTTTTATCAATCAACACCAATTCATAGTTTTTAATGGATTTGTTGATTAAAAGCTCAGATATTAAATGCTCTCGTTG
>JABINZ010000073.1 GCA_018698135.1 Bacteroidota bacterium | reverse complement strand
GTGTATCTATTCGATTAATTAGAATTTGTGTCGTTTTTTTAAAGCGTTCTTCCAAATCTTCATCTTTGGTTTCCCATGCTCGCAGTAATTGCTGTAAATTAAGTTTCATGGGAGTAAGTGGGTTTTTGATTTCGTGAGCAACTTGTTTGGCCATTTCACGCCATGCTGACTCTCTTTCGGAACGTGCTAAAACGGCTGCACTTTCTTCAACCTTAACAAGCATTTGGTTATACTCTGCAATCAAACTTCCAATTTCATCGCTGCTGTTCCAACTGATTTTTTTGTTGGTTTTTCCCAATTGAATATCGCTCAAGTGTTTTTTAATTATTTCAAGTGGCTCGGTAAAGGTATTGGCAATGATAATGGAGATGAGAATAATCAATAAAAACAGGAATACATAAATGTTTACAATGGTGACAATCAAGTTGGTAATCTCTTCTTTCGTTTCTTTTTCTTTCGCAAAATAGGGGAGGTTGATAAAGCCAATTATTTCATTATTTCCGTTTCGGATAGGAGAATAAGCTGATAAATATTTGATTTTTCCTCCGATTTTCTCGTACTGAACCAATTGTGATTTTTGCAAAATCCATAATTTATAGAAGGCTTCTGCATCAATCATTTGAGAGATAATTTTACGCTCATATACAGGTATTTGCGATGTTGCAGTTAATACGCCATATCGATCGAATATATTGATATCCGTTCGGAATAAGTCGGCAGCCTGAATGATTTTCGCATATAAATCCTCTCCATAAACGGAGTTCTGATTGAAATAATTGCTCAGACTTTCCTTAACGATTTTAATTTCTTTTTGCAGTTTAATCTCTGTGTTTTTGCTTGAGTTAAGGCTAATAAACCGGATAGTGGCAAAACCAGTTAGCAACAAAGCAACTAAAATAGACACCAAGATGGTTCCTTGAATTTTCCCTTTGAAATACATTTGGGGAATTGGATTGAATGACGACCAGAATTGACGTGAGCGTATTCCTTTTTCTCCCAGATTATTAATAATGCGAACAAGATAATAGCCAATAGCCAACAAGAGAGTAGATAAAATGAACAAAACTGAAAACAAAGCCAAAGAGGTAAAAACGTTGTTAACGGGTTTGCTCATGATGATGGAAACACCATCATTCATATTATAAAAAAGGTGATCGTATTTTTTATCATTAAAAAAGTAATAGGGCTCTCCGTTTTGTTTTGAATCGAAAGTTATAGGATAGGAATATTCGCCTTTTTGATTGGATAATAAATTATTAATATAAATGGCGTAGGAGTAGTTCTTGATCTCTTCCTGTCTTCGAATATTATGCTCAATAATTAGCTCAGGATATACACTTTCTTCCAGAAATGGTTTCTTTTTGAGCTCAAGAACAAGATTCCCTACTATCTTATTATGCTTCTCAATTTTCAGCTTTATAATATATACAGGAGCTCCATCAAAAGTGTTTCGGAAATAAAGCAGCGCATTACTGTCAACAACATGGCATTGCTCAATAACGGTTAAATAATTTGAATAGGGGATGTACGTATTACTTTTAAAGGGTTCTCCTTTTGGAGAGTACGTATTTAATATCAGATCAAAATTGCTGAAATAGCCTGAAAAATAGATTTGCTTTAAGCGTTTTTTTAATAGCGCTTTTGAGATTAATGGATTCGAGTAAAAAGATTTTACATAATCGTCATTCTGTATTTTATCAATCTCATCAAGTATTAATTGCTCCCCTAAAGCATCGCGGTCAGTTGCAATAGATGTTATGAGCAATTTCCGGTTTTCTTGTTCTTTGTTTTCGTTAGCAGAAATAATTTGGTGAGCAGCAAATCCGGCACTGATTAAAATAAATGCAAGTAAAGAATTTAGATTGAGATTTTCAAGAAAACCATAGTAGGTAAACAGTATCCAAACAATAATAGGAAATAAGATGAGTAAATACGAATAGCTGAAATGATATCTGAAAATAATAAAATACAAAAAGGATGGAATAATAAAAAGGATGGCATTTTGCCACCATAGAAATTGTTTTATTCTAACTATGCGAACGAATATAGACGTAAATGCCAGGAAAATAAACAGCAACAGAAATACGATGAAGAATGCTAAAATGCTATAAAAGTTGAAGCGGAAAAATTCACTCATATCCATAGGGATACTGCTATTCATCACCATTCCTCTAATTATAGTGGAAATAGAGGTAATCAATAACAAAGTGAAAAAGAATAGGACAATGAATAAAAGTGCATTTATTTTTTTACTTGCTTTTATTTTGAAGCGAAACTGTTTAGTAATAATAAAAAGCATCCATGAAAGTAAAAATACAGTCATGAAAAGATCGCCTATGGATCCAAGAAATTCAGAGCTGGCATAAACAATTGGTTGAAATATTTGATGAGAAAACAATTCTTTAGGAACCACAAAAACCTTCCATCCCAGAAAAGTTATCAGCAATGTGGTAAAGGTTAGGATATAAGCATGAATTGATCTTTTCTCTTCAAACAAACGGAGTATTTGCCGATTGATATAGATGAAAATAATAATACCCGTAAGTAAATAAAGGATGAGTAAAAGGAAATTTGGCTCATCCTTAGGAAGTGGTTTGAGCATGAATAAATCCTCATTATTGATATCCTTTACATGATAGTTGCCAGCTTTTAATTCTTCACTTTCCGTTTTATCTATTTTAAAATGATCGTTTGATTTTCCTAATAAGAAATTGTTTTTAAGATAATTATTCTCATAGGGATAAGCCGACTCAACAGGTATTAAAGCCGTAAATAAATATTCACCATCATAGCGATTCAATTGTAAATAATAACCATTGGCAAGCAATTGCAGGCGTAATTTATCTTCAGGTACAACTATTTTGTTCGGAATTACTTTGTTACTGGTCCATAAAACCAATTGGCCGTTTTGAAAAATGTAAAAGAATATTTTTTCTTCTTTGGCAATTTCCAGTGTTTTATCCAAATTTTCATAATAGGAATCAGCCGAAATACTTTGATAATAATTAAATAGTTTCAGGCATGTTTCTTCTTTTTCGTTGACATCTTTTTGGATTCTGTGAAGCTGATATTTGTCGTTTAAATCAGGTATGAGCTGATTTTGAAGAAAGTCGATTGCAACACTGATCAGTAGGATTATCAATCCAATTTGAAGTAGTCGGAAATTATTTTTATAAAGTTTGGTCATGTAGCACGATCAGGTAATACAAAATTGCATTATAATAATTGAATAAGCAATAAATATGCTTTCTATTCAATGCAATTTCTTCAGTTGCTGTTTATTTCCACCACATCAAATTTTGCATTGACTCTGATGGGAGAGAGGGTGTTTTTAATTCGGATTTGATATGATGATTGTCAAATTTAGTTTGTCGCAAACGGTCATTCTGAACTTGTTTCAGAATCTTTTTTGTTTTAGCAGTGTTTTTCTCTGAGGCTACTGCATCAATTTTATTCTAAACTCAGAGTCACACATCGAAATTTTGATGGTTAGCATACCACTTTAAGTGGAGACTCTGAGCGGACAGAATTATACTTCCTGTGTATTTATTTGTGAAAAGCACATCGGGAAGATTTTTCACCCCTCCCCCTGGTGCATTTGTTGATTTTACATTTGTTTTACCACCATCTGTTGAGAAATAAATAGTGTTTCGATGTGTTACAAATACCAAACTGTCTTTTGACAGAAAAGAATAATATTTGATCAACTCTATAGGATTTCCAAAACTTCTGATAATGATTTCCCAATCTTGTCCTCCATTTTTTGTTCCTATGATAGACCTATTATAAGGAGCAACAGTATCTCCAGTCATACAATAAATGTATAGACTATCAAGCATTTGCGGATTAAAAAAGCCCTTATAAGCCTTGTCTCCAATATCTGTCCACTGTGCAAATAGGTTAAAACTGCATATAACGAATATTATTATAGATAAATGTTTCATTGTAATGCTATTAATTATTTATAATTAGGGTCGTGAGGAGAGTAATCAAAACAAGGTGGATCGTTTCCATCTCCGTAGAAAGTAATTATAGAAATAATATTTCATTCTTTTACAACTTTCTCTATCCAAACCCCATTTTCATCAACTACTTTTACAAAATAGACCCCAGCTGGCAGATTGCTGATATCCAAACTGTTTTCCTTGCCAACAAGTTCGGATTGCAGGAGTGTTTGACCCTGTAAGTTAATAATAAAAGCTTTGGCATGTTTAATTGTTTCCCTGTTAAGGCTTATTGTAAGGGTATTGTTTGCCGGGTTGGGAAAAATGCGAATGGAATTTTCCACATCCGGCTTTTCATTTACCCCGGAATAGGGTCCTCCGCCATTGTTTGTGCGGTAAACACATTTTGCTCCATTATATGGCCAAAGGGTCAAGTTGTTTTTATCGAATCCCGTAATATAGGCCATTTTGCATGAAGATAAACTAAACTCCAGTCTTCCCCAGTTTAAACCACCATCCTCTGTACGATAATAGTGATAACTCCCTCCACAGTAAGTAACTACCCAACCATTGTTTTCATCACTGAAATACATGTCGGTAGGCCAACAACTACTGTTAATTTCATAAATTCCTTTAATTTTTTTTGTCCAGCTTTTACCTCCATCTGTTGTCTTATAAATACCATATATGTTTCCATAAAAACCAATTGATTCTGTTACAAATTGCATTTTCATAAATGTTCCTGATGAAGATGGAACGCTACCTACTTTTATCCAATTTGAGCCATTATCAGTTGTTTTAAATAGAATAAAATCGGCACCTATGCTGTAGCCTACTTTTGAATTAATGAAATTAAGTTGACTTATTGCAAATTTTCCAGGTTCATCTGAATTAAGAGGAAGCCAGCTCTGACCAAAATCTTCAGTTTTATATTGGGCATATACTCCGGCATTATAAGTCATTATGAAAATTGTTTTCGAAAACTTAGAATAGAAATTATACCTGCCTATAATTCCTTGAAGGCCTGTTGGTACATTGGTTAATTGTTGAAATGTTTTCCCACTGTCTGAAGCAACGTAAATGTTTTTCAAATGCGTAAATACTACCACACTGTCTTTGGATAATACGATATAATCATTAATTAATTCAACAGGGCTGGTAAAGCTTCTGCATAGTTCTGTCCAGCTTTTACCTCCATCTTCAGTTTTTATGATCATTGCTTGCCATGGTGAAACGGTATCTCCGGTTATACAATAAAAATTAAGGCTATCTAACATTTGAGGCCACCCCCCTGATCCCCATTGCTTTGGTGTGATATCGCTCCACTGCGCATGTGCAAATAAGCTGTTAACCAGTAATATTAATATCATTATTTTTTTCATAGCATTTTATTTTAATTATCTGTAATTATCATGTGGAGTAATCGTATAACAAGGTGGCGTTCCTCCATCACCATCGAATGTATTATTATAAAGCAATTTCCCAAAATAAGGGGCGTCTGGATCTCCACTTTCCCAATAAGCCCTTCTACACACTAGGTTAGGACACCAAAGGGGGTGTTGAGACAGGAAAACGTCCACATAAGGAGAAAGGTCAATGATATGGCAGCGGACAGGAATTGGGTGGGTCCGCTGGAGGGGTAAACAACCCAGCAGTTGGACAAGGCAATGGAGGAGGCTGATAAAATGCTTCATGATAATTACAATGCCATGATCCAACTCGACCAGCACTAGGTGAACTTACTGCTAAACTTACTAAATCAGGAGTTCCCAGAACTTTTTTCCAATGAGGAACCAATCCTTTGAAAAATTCATTTTTGTTACCACCACCAGTATCAAATGTTCCAGTAAGTTTTTGATTGTCAACCAAGCTATCACATTGTGCCATGCTGTTAGCCTGTAAAGTGCAGAAAATCAGCAATATAAAAATGGGGGGGTAATTTGTTTACCTAAAAGAATAATTTTTGAAGTCATAATCTTGAAATTGAGATGTTTTTTGAAAGAAAATACTTTACCAAAAATAAAGAAAATAATCAATAAATAGCAATATGATTTAATTGTCTTCTGCTCTCAGAGTCACACCTCAAATTTTTGAATGTAAGCATGCCTCATAAAGTGGAGACTCTGAGTGGACGAAATAATTGAATAAGCAATAAATATGCTTTCAATTAGATACACTTTCTTTATTCGACTAAATTCGCAGATGAATTAATAGATGTTATATGGTTGACAAAGTGGTTTTGGTTGGGATAATAAAACAAAAGGAAAGAGAGGAAATTATTAAGGAAAATTTGGAGGAACTGGCTTTTCTGGCGTTTACTGCTGGTGCAAAAGTGATGGGCCGTTTTACACAAAGACGGGATAAACCAAATAGCCGGACTTTTGTTGGTCCCGGCAAACTAGAGGAAATAAAGGAGTTTGTTATTGAAAATGAAGTATCATTGGTTGTTTTTGATGATGAATTAGGGCCTAACCAAATTAGAAATATTGAAAAAGAATTGGAATGCCGTATTATTGACAGAACCAATTTAATACTGGATATTTTTGCAAAACGCGCGCAAACTGCACAATCAAAAGCACAAGTAGAACTGGCACAATATGAATATTTATTGCCTCGCTTAATTGGTATGTGGACTCACTTGGAGCGTCAAAAAGGAGGAATAGGATTAAGAGGGCCGGGAGAAACTGAAATTGAAACCGATAGGCGGATAATCAGAAGTAAGATATCTCTTCTTAAAAAGAAACTAATAGCCATTGATAAGCAAAATAAAGTTCAACGAAAAAACCGCGCACAAAAAGTGAGAGTTTCCTTGGTTGGATATACCAATGCAGGAAAGTCGACTATCATGAATATGTTAAGCAAATCCAATGTTTTTGCTGAAGATAAGCTATTTGCCACCCTCGATACAACAGTCCGAAATGTTGTTATTAATCAAATCACTTTTTTATTATCGGATACGGTTGGCTTTATCAGAAAGCTTCCTCACAGACTTGTAGAGAGTTTTAAATCTACTTTGGATGAAGCAAGAGAGGCAGATATATTGATTCATGTTGTCGATTTGTCCCATCCGGATTTTGAGCAGCATATGCAAACTGTAAATGAAACATTGGCAGAATTGAAGGCAGATCATAAACCTACGCTTGTTGTTTTTAATAAAATTGATAAGTTGAGCGCTGCTTTTTTGGATGAATTAGAAATTGAAAATGAAAATGGAATCCTGAATTCTAAGCTGTTAGAAGAAACCTATCTGGCTACTGAACACGAGCATTCGATATTTATTTCAGCAATACACAAAACGAATGTGAAGGAATTCAGGAAAATGATAGTAGAATTGGTTATCGAAACCTATAAAAATGTATATCCACACTTTCCACTTTCAATTAGTGGACATTATCCAAGTCAAAATTAAAACTCGGATAATTTCTCTATTGTTTTCTGGAAAATAAGATCATTCAGAACTTTGTAATTTTCAGAACCCAGCAAATCTTCCAATTCAGGATAGGGAATCCAATACAGCGGTAATTCATTTAATTCAATACCGGCAATAATTGGCTTGTACGTAATTGCAAAAGCATGCGGTGTGGCTGAATAGGTATTTGAACCCTTGTTAAAAGACCAAACGTCTGCTATTTCATAACCAACTACATCTGTTAGTCTGAACGGACTAAAAATAACAGTATCCACTAAAAAATCTGGATAATTTGGGTCGGGTGCATATTGAATGGCTTCTTCAATTCCACCAATTTCTTTAATCTTTTGCTCATTGAATTTGGATTGGACAAGTAAGCTGTCATTTTTAAAAGCATTAATATTGCCTTCCTGAACCGCCTTGTAAATTTTCTCATTCAAGGTTTTCAGATAAGCAGGCCCTAAACTTGAAATATCAATAGCTCTGCAGGCATAATTAATTTCTCCTGATGACGATTTTAAATTCTCATTTTTACAACTATAAATCAGGGAAAAGCCAATTATTGTAACAAGAATAAGTGTTTTTACTTTCATGATATTATTTTTATTTTTTGTATTCCAATGCACCTAAATCTGGTTTGCCATCTGTTCGTTCAAAGCCAGAAAGGTCGAATTTCAAATAAGTAGATAGTCCTAAAACAGCATTATCTCCTTTGTCTATAGCAACAGAAGCAGAATCCAATTCATAATTGTACTGGCAAGGATTCACAAACACAGGGTCTTTGTTTATTATATTGCCATTATTGCCAAATTCTGTTTTTTCAGTTGTAAGCATGCAATCTGAAACTTCGAATAAACGGGCTCCTTCACCAGTTCGTGTGAAATCCATCTCCTCTTCTTTTGGTCCCCAGATAATGCAATTTGCTAAAACGACATGAAGATCATTTTTTATTGCTCCATTGTCAGTGTTGAAAAACGAAACAGCAGGTTCATGGCTGTAGCATTGGCAGGAATTATGAGCAAAAGTTGACTGATAAAACTTGTAGATACCACCTAATTCACCTACCACCAAGTATTTGCAGGAATTGTTAACGATGCAATTATAACCCTCAATGTGAGCCGTATAGCCAACTATGCCAACCACACTCATGTTTTCAACTCGCACATTTTCGAGTACTAAATTTGGATTGAAATTTATGGATGATGAATCTACTCGTATGCCAATGGTTCCATTTCTAATCTCTGCATTTCGAATGTAGTTGTTTTTACTTTCCCGAATGAAATGAATACCCCACCACTGACCGGGAATGTCATTGTAATACTGTTCGGTTCGTAATCCCTGAAATACAACAGGATTATTCGTGTCTCCCAGCACTTCAAGTGTTCCCCAAACAAAAATACCTGAGTAATTGTCAGAATACACTTTAACACCGGGCATAATAGTCAGTTTGCAATTATTATCAACTCCAACATGATCCGAAATCACATAGGGCAAATCAGAATCCCAAATAGTATTGCATTCAAGCATTGAGTCACGGAAAAAATTTGCATTCTGCCCCCAGGTCATTAACTTAATATCCTGCAGGTTGCCATTTGTTGTAAATACTATGGAGTCTTTCACAATAAAGGGGAGTAGACTGCTATTGGGATCAATGGTAACATCTACAAAAATGTAAATGCTATCATTTGGTAACAGTGAAAATTCTGTCATACTAACAGTTGGGCTTCCATCAATATTTATGCGGTATGGAGATGAATTGCCTCGTGCTAAATCAATTCGGCTTATTTTAATGCTTTTGTCGTGTGGATTATACACCATAAATTTTTGAGTAGCTGTTCCCCTTGTTGTAAAAACAGTGTCAAAAAATAATGTATCCAGTGAAAATTCAAGCATCGCTTCAGAACTTGTAATGAGGCTATCTTTCCGACATGAATACATGAAGGCTGAACTTCCGATAAGCAGTAAAAAAATGGGTAGTAAAAATTTGTTCTTGTTCAATTCAGTTCGTATTAATTGCTAATTCAGTTTAACAAAATTACTAATAAATCATCGCTTTAATATGCAACATAAGCAATTGATGCAATACTTATTTTAATTTGATGACATTGCAATAACGTATGACAGCAGGCTTCTATTGTTGAGCCTGTGGTAATAACATCATCAACTAATAAAACATGCGAGCCATTAAATTCATTTGCATCTTTTAATTGAAAAATATCTTTTACATTTTCCCATCGTTTAAACCTGCTTTTTTTTGTTTGAGTAGGAGAGTGTATTTCTCTGACGAGATTATTGATATTCAACTTTTTATCCAAACTATCGGCAATTCCGTCAGCCAAAAGCTCGCTTTGGTTATAGCCTCTTTTATGTTGTTTTTTTGGATGTAATGGTACAGGGACGATAAAATCCAGATCGGAAGCAAGGGAGCTGTTCAGCTTTAAATCATCTCCCAGCCACTGACCAACTTCATAACCCAAATCTTTAAAACCAAGGTATTTGATATGATGCAAGAGTTTTTGGACCCGGCTTTCTTTTGCAAAATAGAAGTAGGCCGTTGCCCATTCGATAGGCACTCGTCCCCAAAAAACTTTACTAATTGGATTTTCCTTTATTAAATGAAAGTTTGTCCGAGGAAGCGTTGTTTTACATTCCAGACAAATATTAACTTCCTGTCGGGTTAAAACGCAAGCACAAGCAACACAATTTCTCGGGTAAAAGAAATCGATTGCATCTTTAAATGGTCCTTCGTTTTTCGTTGACATTGAAAGTAGCTTGACATGAAATATATACCGTCATAGCGAACGAAGTGAAGCTATCTCCTTTTCGTTTGGAGATCGCCTGCCTGATTAGCACTGGTGGGCAGGCTTAATTAATTCTTCATTCGCGAGAACGAATATTTATTATATACCTCAACAGAGGATTAAAATTCTACCTAAAGCTCCATATGCCCTAACCCAAAAGGATAAAGAGCTGAAAATCAGACACTCTTTAGGGTAGGGGCGAAGTGATTTTCAGCAAAATTGACTCTTAATTCAATCTCTTACAATGATGTTTCATTTATTATATACCTCAATAGAGGATTAAAAGCTACTTTATTGAAAAACTATTGCTCTCCTATCCAGCGTTCCGTATCAATTGCTGCCATGCATCCACTACCAGCAGCAGTAACTGCCTGACGGTAGATTTTGTCCTGCACATCACCACAAGCAAATACGCCTTCTATATTGGTTCTGGAAGATCCTTTTTCTGTAATCAGGTATCCAGCATTATCTTTATCCAACGCATTTCCGAATATATCTGTATTGGGTTTGTGCCCAATGGCTAAAAAGAAACCATCAACTTTAATGATTTTTTCATCATTGGTTTTATTGTTAAGCAATTTAACACCTTCAACTGTTTTTTCTCCCAAAACTTCAACAGTATTATTATTCCAGAGAACTTCAATATTAGGCGTATTGTTTACGCGATGTTGCATGGCTTTTGAAGCGCGTAATTCATCGCGTCTGACAATCATGTAAACTTTGTTGCATAAGTTTGCCAAATAAGTTGCTTCTTCAGCAGCAGTGTCTCCACCACCTACTACAGCTACATCTTTTCCTTTATAGAAAAATCCATCGCAGGTAGCACATCCCGAAACACCATTTCCTTTTAATCTTGTTTCTGAATCCAATCCCAGATATTGAGCAGTTGCGCCTGTTGCAATAATAACGGCTTCGGCTTCTACTTCCTGACTTTCATCAACAACTACTTTAAAAGGTCTGTTTGAGAAATCAACACTGGTTACCACGCCAAAATTTACTTCTGTACCAAATCGTTCGGCTTGCTTGCGCATGTCGTCCATCAATTGTGGGCCTGTAATCATTTCAGGAAAACCGGGATAGTTTTCTACTTCGGTTGTGGTGGTGAGCTGTCCGCCCATTTCCATTCCCGTATACATTACTGGTTTAAGGTCGGCTCTTGCTGCATAAATTGCTGCCGTGTAGCCTGCAGGGCCTGAACCAATAATCAATACTTTTACTTTTTTTATTTCTGACATTTTCTTTTGATTTTTAGTTGTATTTAATCCATTATTGTGCCTAAACGCAGACTGACAATATGCTATTTTTTTACTGACAAAATGAGAATTGCTGACTTGAAAAGCATTATAAATATACGAATTAATTAGATATAATGATTTATAAAGTCTTTTTAAAAAAAAACAATCTAACAGGATTTCTTCCACCTGTTAGGTTGAGTTCATCTTTGGAATCTAAATATAAAAATTTTGTATCTTTAAAGACTAATTCCAATAAACAATTACTCTTATGACAAGGAAATATTTACTGATCTTATTCGTAATTCTGGTATTTAACAATGTTGGAAAAGCACAAAACTGGCTTCCAATAAATGCTGTTGACACTTATCATTATGCAATTGACACAGTGAATTTTCCCAGCCACACAATTTGGGTGGATTCGGTTAAGACTTTTGCTGACAGAACAGAATATCATTTCAATAGAATTGTTGCTCCATGTGATACATGTGATTATTTGAAGAAAAAGTATAAACTTGAAAATCCAGAGTATCCAGAAAATCGAATTCACTTATTGAACCAGCCTCAATTTCTAAATCTTAAAATGATAAGATACAGCAATGGCTGGATGAAATTTATAGGCAAGGATACTTTCTGGATTAATGCGAATGCTAAATTAAATGAAAGTTGGCTTTTTGATTCTTCCAATATGGTGCTTGCCAAATTGATTAGTGAGAATGTAAGAAGTATCTTCGGAACGGTAGATTCTACAAAAACCATTTTATTATCCTATAAAGATACTGTCATTGTATCAAAGTCATTTGGGATTATTAAGTTTCCTGAATTAAAATCACATGATTACCATTACAATCTGATAGGTGTTGAAACTCAAAAATTAGGCTACACTATGCCTGGAGTACTCGATTATTATGATTTTGAAATAGGAGATCGGTTTCAGTATAAAGGTGGAAGCGGAGATCCTTGGGGATATGAAAATTATATAAAAAACTATGTAATTACCGGAAAGAGTTTAACGAAAGACAGTCTGATCTATGATTATACTGGATTTAAGATTGGAACCAGGATGCATAAAGTAAATCCCTATTATAATGATACATTTGAGTACAATGGTCAAATCAGACTTGCTATAAATAGGTTGTTTCAGGAAGTTACATATTATCTAGATTCCAAATTATATAACAATCAGGATTTCAGATATTTTGGATTTGGTCATATTATCATGAGGTTTGGTTCTGATATGCAAAACAATTTAATTCAAAATGCATATGGCTTTAAAACAAATGATGGAACTTGGGATTACGCAGTTGATTCGCAAGATAACAATGTATTACTTCCAATTCAATCGCTTCCTGAGGCAAATTCTTTTGAAATAAGGATAGGTTTGGGTATTGTTGATTATCATCATTATATTTTTGAAATTAGTGAAAGCTATTCTTTAACTGGCTACATTAAAAACGGAGACACAGTCGGGACAATCATTCCTTATAATGTGCTTTCTGTTAAGAATGCTAAAGGTCATAGCCAGTATAATATATACCCAAATCCTTCAACAGATAGATTACATATTTCACTTTCAAAAGTTAATGCAACAGGAGGGGAATTTATAATCTATAATTTGCATGGTCAGGAAATGCTTTCTGGACAATGCAAAGAAGATATTACAGAAATTGATATTCAAACATTTATAGATGGAATCTATATTTTACAATTTAATTTGGGGAATCAGATTTTTACGGAAAGGTTTGTTAAATACTAAGATGCTTTTAGTCAGCCGACTTATGGTCGCAACTGACTAATTTATTTTTGTAATATCAAAGGGAATGCTGAGATATCCTAGATTTGAAACAGGATATTAAAAAGAAGCTAATATTTCTCCTTTTAGTCGAAAGGACAGCATTCATAAACAATTGGATATGCTCTGAGGTACAACTGAATTTTGGGAATCAGATTTTTACAGAGTGGTTTATTAAGTACTAAGATAGTTGTTTTTAGTCGTAGGCCGACTTATAGTCGCACTACGACTTGTTCTAAAACTCAACCTAACAGGTTGAAAAAAACCTGTTAGGTTGTTTTCAATTTATTTTTGTCATATCGAAGCGAATGCTGAGATATCTAGGTTTTAATTGTTTAATTTGTTTTCTCTCAACAAGCACCGTTTACCAGTAAAAAATTAATGCAGTTGAAATACTTAAAATCCAAAACTCGGCCAACAGATGTCTCCCTTCGGTCGACATGACAAAGAATCATTTAGATGTTAATAATATAAGCAGGATTACGATTGAAATTTGTCTTTTACTCTTTTGTCTTATCCAACTCCATCCGAAAGTGCTTGATATTGGCTTCCATAAACATGTCTCCCACAACCACAAATCCGTGTTTCTCATAAAAAGGAACTGCAAATTCCTGGGCATTCAGGTAAATCAGTTTGTCTTTTTTCCTGATATCGTGCAATATCTTGTTTAAGATGGCAGCACCTATTCCTTTGTTTCTGAATTCTTCCAATGTAGCAAAGCGTTCCAGTTTAACACCTTCTTCTGTCAATCTATATCTGGCTGTGGCGATTGCTTCATCTTCAAAAAATGCCAGATAATGAGATGACTCTTCCTCAAATTCATATTCAATATCTACCGGTACTTTTTGTTCCTCGATAAAAACTTCATCTCGAATCAAGCGAACTTGTTCGAAGAGAATGCTGTTGTGTTTTATTTTGATTATTTGTAACATATTTCTCGTTTCTCGTTGCTTGTTTCTCGCAACCTCTTTAAATTTAAATGGATTGATGTTGTGGACGAAGTAAATCGTTGACAATTTTTACGGGATTAAATGTTTCTATTGGAACTTCGACAAAAACAGTATTCCAGTCGGCCATGGCTCCATTCCATAAACCGGGTAATTCAAGCGCTTTCAATTCTTTACCCTCTTTAGATTTATGTGAAACAAAAGCGGTATTGGGATCTATAAAATCGTTTAAATCAAATGTATTTCCTCTGAAATCGGTGATAGAACAAACTAAATCAACCGGATTAAAATGGGTAGCCGCTTTCATGATTTTCTCTTGTGTCGAGTCATTCATATCAATTTGTGAAGATTCAACTATTTGAAGTGAAACTGAGCTGTCGGAGTTCTGAACCCAAAAGGGTCCACCACCAGGTTCTCCCTCATTTTTAACCATGCCACATACACGAATTGGTCGATTGAGTTTTTCAAATAAATAATCAGCTTTTTCAACTGCTTCGAAAAGCGTTAAGGATGCTGGAATTTTGAACATGAGTTCTTTTTCCATGAAGCTCTCTATTTCATGTAAAAATTCATTATCCAGTTGATTATCATCTAGTTGGTCAAGATAATTGTAAATTTTATCCTGTAATTGAATCAAATGGGCTCCAATCACTTTTTTATACAAAACCGTTTCATCCTTTAAACGATCAGGTACTACATTATCGATATTTTTAATGAAAATTAAATCGGCATTTAGTGCTTGTAGGTTGTCAATGAGTGCACCATGTCCACCGGGCCGAAATACAATGCTTCCATCTTTTTCACGGAAGGGCTGATTAAATGAGTCAACAGCAATGGTATCAGTAGCCGGATTCTGAATGGAATACTCTATTTCATATTTGATCTTGAATTTCGATTCGTAATATGATAATTTTTCGTTCATCAGTTTTTGCACCAATGGAATATGATCCTGAGATAATGTAAAATGAATTCGGACAATATTATCATCAGATTTGGCATACAAAGCTCCTTCGACTAAATGTTCTTCTATGCTTAAACGCACATTTTCTTCATTTTGGTGAAAGGCCAGCAGTGCTTTTGGTAATGAAGCATAGCTCAGTCCTTTTTCGCTTAATAAATAGGAGAGGATTTCAGATTTTGAAGATGAATCAACATTTAATCCATCTTTTATGAGCGCTTGCTCTAGATCTTTGTAAAAGGCAAACTTTTCAATATTTTGAAAGAAATAATAGACCGAATTAATATCCTGTTTTTCAATTAAATCTTTTTCCTGATCGGATTCACTCAATTCTGCAAAAGCCAATAAGGATTTAAACATGCGACTGGCTGCACCTGAAGCGGGAACAAATTTTAGAATTTGAAGTTCTGCTTGATATGCATCATATTGCGCTGCTATTTTGTTTGCTTCTTCACCAGAAAAACAGACAATTCCTTTTTTTTGAGTAGCCGCAGACTCTAGTTTTAAAGGAGGAAAACCTGTTTTAAAGTTTTCTAGCTGTTGTCGTATGCGACCAACATCCATACCTCTATCCTGCATCTGCTGAATATCCTTGTTTTCGAACATAAGGGTGTTTTAATTTCACTACAAATTAAATACATATCGTTTGTTTTAAGGTTTATAAAGAAAATAAAAAGCCGGAGTTTTAGCATACCAATAAAATATTTTAATTTAGTTGTATAGCACAATAGATTTTACAGGAATCTAAAACAAGAAAATGGACGACCAAAGCAAGATATTGATTGTAATGATTACCTACATGAGTTTATTGGTTTTGTGGGGATTTTACCAAGGGCGAAAAGTAAAAACCAGTTCAGATTTTGCTATTGCCGGAAGGAAATTACCCGGCTGGGTGGCTGCTCTGTCGGAGCGAGCCACTGGAGAATCGTCCTGGGCATTGCTTGGGTTACCGGGTGCTGCATATGCAACAGGCTTAATGGAAATATGGACAGCCATTGGTTGTGTATTGGGAATTATTTTGGCTTGGGTAGTATTGGCATGGCGATTAAGAGATGAAGCCGCTAAATATGAAACAAACACCTTTACTGAGTATATTGCAAAAAAGCATGGAGAAGTCGGTAAATGGATTCGGATAGTTGGCAGTTTTACGATAGTATTCTTTTTCTTCTTTTATGTAGGTGCTCAATTTATTGGTGGAGGCAAAACACTTGAAAATTTATTTGGGATAGATAGGGTAGCTGGTATGCTGATTATTGTTGCATTTGTTGTTCCTTACACCATTTATGGTGGATTCAGAAGTGTTACTTATTCAGATGTTATTCAGGCTATTGTAATGATTATAGCCTTAGTTGTTGCGCCTATTGCCGGAATTATCTATTTAACGAATCAACCAGAGGGAAGTGTATTTGCTTTTAGTATTTCTGAAGCATTGGACAAAGCAGGTCCTGTTTACAACACCATGACAGGAGGTAAGGCATTGAGTGGATTTGGAACAGGATTGATGATTGCAGGAGCCTTTTCCTGGTTTTTTGGTTATCTGGGTGGTTTACCTCAATTGACAACCCGATTTATGGCTATTAAAAATGCCAGACAAGCCAAACAGGCTCGAAATATCGGTGTAATCTGGACCATTATTGCCTATACTGGTGCATTGATGATTGGTTGGTTGGCTATTGCTGTATTTGGTCCGGGAACGATCAAAGACAGGGAAACTGTTATGCCTATTATGTTAACGACTTTGTTTAATCCCTGGGTTGCGGGTATTCTCTTAACTGGTGTATTGGCAGCAGTTGTTTCCACCGCTAATTCGCTTTTGATATTGTCAGCTACTGAATTATCTGAAAACCTGATTCAGCCTTTTCGTAAATTAAAGCCCAAACGAGCTTTATTGCAATCACGTATTGTCACCGCTTTATTATCTGTTGTGGCTTTGGTTTTAGCCTATTTCTCTTTTGAACCTGTTTATTTGTCTGATAATTCAATGAATAGTTTAAGCGAGCAAATAACTGAGATTAGTGTGTTAGAGAGAACCTCTGTTTTAGTTGACAAGGAATTTAACAATAAGAAGGATTTTTTAACTGCTTTAAAAGAAATCCTAACTCCTAAAGAATTTGCCAGTTATAATGAGATTTTTTATTTGAATGTTGAAAAGGATAGTGGTATTATTTACACATTGGTGGGGTATGTGTGGGCAGGAATTGGATCGACATTCTCTATTGTTATATTACTTACACTTTTCTGGAAACGATTCCACGGTCGAGCAGCCTTGGCAACTATTGTCACAGGCTTGGTATTTACCATTGTTTGGATTAGCACTGGTCTGGATAAAACAGTGATTACTGCCCGACTAATGACTTTTGTTGTGGCCTTTATTATTGCTGTTGGAACAACCTATCTTATCCCCAAAAGAACTTGATCTGAGATGATCCTCAATTGATAGTTATTGCTCTTCAATTCTATCACAAATAATCATATATACATAACTATATAAATATTTTGATTATTTTTGAAAGCAAGGATTATAGAAATAAACAATAAGATTAATACAAATTATAAGTCAATTGAAACTTTTTTATCCCATCCTTTAAACTCCCTCAAACAACATTCATGGAAAAATCAGAATTCAAAGTATATCGCTACCGCTGGATTATGCTAACCGTTTATATGTTTATTGTTGCCATGAACCAGCTTTTATGGATCACTTTTGCACCAATAACCAGTCAGGCTGTTGAATTTTATGGTGTATCTGAATTATGGATTGGGATACTTTCCATGAGTTTTATGTTGGTCTTTATCTTGGTTTCCATTCCTGCTTCTTGGATCATAGATACTTACGGAATCAGAATAGGAGTAGGGATTGGTGCTTTAATGACCGGTGCATTTGGGTTTATGCGCGGAATGGTCGGAACTAATTTCGAATTGCTTTTGATGGCTCAAATTGGTATTGCCATCGGGCAACCTTTTTTATTAAACGCCATTACCAAACTTTCTGCACGATGGTTTCCGATTCATGAAAGAGCTACATCATCTGGTTTGGGTACTTTGGCCATGTATATTGGTATTTTAGGCGGCATGGTTTTAACACCATTCTTAGCCATCAAATCGGGCATAGAAGGGATGCTATTTATTTATGGAATAGTGGGTGCAGTGGCTGCTTTGATTTTCATACTATTTTCCAAAGAGGCTCCTCCAACAGCTCCTTGTCTTCCCGGACAAGAGGAAAGAGCGCTGGTGCTTGATGGATTTAAAATTATTTTTCGTTCGAGGAATTTCCGATGGTTATTGCTCATTTTCTTTATAGGTTTAGGAGTTTTTAATGCAGTTACAACCTGGATAGAGGGAATACTAAATCCACGCAATATTTCAATTACTCAGGCAGGAATAACCGGTGGAGTTATGATAGGAGCAGGAATTATTGGCGCCTTGGTGATGCCTATGCTATCAGATCGATCGCGCAAACGAGTTCCATTTATTCAAATTGCCTTGGCAGGTGCAATTATTGGATTGCTTGGTATAACTTTTTCTGCCAATTATTCAATTATTCTAGTATCGGGAGCTGTTTTGGGATTTTTCTTGCTCAGTTCTGGACCCATAGGATTTCAATATGGAGCAGAAATTACCTATCCGGCCTCGGAGGGTTCTTCCAATGGTTTGCTTTTGCTCATGGGACAAATTTCAGGCATAGCCTTTATTTTTGGAATGGATATTTTTAAATCAGAATCTGATGGTTCAATGAGTATGCCTCTGATGGTGCTGATTGCCTTAATGCTTATCAGTTTAGTTGCTTCATTCCGTTTAAAGGAATCTGCTCTGGTGGGTAAAAAGGATGATGAATAATTTGTGAATCCAGAAATAAACTAGCATGAGAAAGAATCGAAAAACATATATATTAAAGCTGTTAGTCTTTCTGTTAGTAGTTCAGTTCTTTGCTCAGTCATCTCTTCAGGCACAAAATAAGCTATCAGATACCATTATTAGTGAAAGACTGCAATATATTAAAAACACACTGGAAAAGGATAAATTGAATACCAAGCGATGGTGGTATGCTTGGTTTACAACCTATGGTGTGGCCACTTTCGGACAAACTGCAGTATATTTTATTAGCGATGATAAAAGTTTGCAACAGGATATGCTCCTAGGTGCTGCAACAACCTTGTTGGGTGCAGCTGGTCAGTTTATTTCTCCTTTAGATCCCAGAAATGAGACAGCACATTTTAATTCCATGCCTGAGCTTACAGTAGATCAAAAACTGCTCAAATTAGATATTGCTGAAGAATTGTTATTGGAATGGGCAAAACGTGAGAAGGAAGCTCGAAACTGGCAAAATCACGCACTTACGGGTGCTGTTAATTTGGGAGGAGGATTGATAACCTGGCTGGGTTTT
>JABINZ010000072.1 GCA_018698135.1 Bacteroidota bacterium | reverse complement strand
GGTCAATTATTGATACAATCATCAAGTCTAGAAACAATGTTCTTGAGGGCTTAAATTGCCTTGCTACATATATCCCTGATTAGTTACAATAATTTATGATACATCTTCAAAAATATCAATTGATAATAGAGTGCCTGACAGCATTAATGACTTTCTGTCATTATTTCAATTATTTATTGGCTTTAATTTATGCATTTTTAATAGTTTTGATAGTTTATGGAGATTGCTTGTTCAAGGTATTACTTTGATTTTAAAACCATTTAATTATTTAGGGATTCTACAATCATGAAAAAGATAATTCACTATTTGCCCATTTCAATTATTCTTGTCTTAGTTAGTTTTACCAGCCAAATAAAAGCACAGGACTACCCTGCCAGCTATTACGATCAGATTGATCCTGAATCTTTCCGTCCTAAACTCATGGTTGAAATATTACTGTCAGAGCTAAATCGTCATCGTGACGATCAGGGTTTGGAGGAATTGGTTGTCAATGAAGTACTTGAAAAAGCTGCTGACGATCAGGCTTTTTTCATGGCAACAAAAGAAGAGGTAACACTGAAAAATAAAGGGAATAAGAAAACCACTGGAAAACGTGTAACTCTTTATGGAGGTACTAGTTTGGCTAAGGAAATTGTATTTAAAGCCAATATTAAAAATGGCAGAGAAGCCCGCACCTACCTTGAAGTTGCTGAAGAAATAGTAAACAAATGGGTTACTAGGAAAAGAACAAAAATTATCCTTGAAAAACAGGATTATATATTTGCCGGATTAGGAGCTGTTGTAGATTATGAGGGGAAAAAAGTATATACATCAGTAGTCTTTGGTAATCACTACACCTTTAATTTGGGTGCTAGAATGCGAAATTCCATGGATTATCCCTATTCTACCAAAAAGTTTGGACTTAAAAAATATGATGTAAAAGCTTGTCGTAAATGTTCAAAATTTGAGAATATTGAAGAATTACAGAAAGCTTTGTATGTAAAAGATGGAAAGATCTATTTTCATTACAATGCTAATCCGAAGGCATTAAAACGCATATTAAGAAACAAAAAAGATGGTTTAGCAGTTGATATCGTTCAAAAAGATCAATATGGATGTCGGGTTGATAATATTGTCGATTACGATCTTATTAACAAGGGAGTGCTTTTAAAACCTCTGTATTCGAAAAAGATTTACAAGCGAAACATGGTTCCTGGCAAAAGAGTAAAGGATTTTTTGCTGGTGTTGGGTCAATTGCCGAATGAGATAAGTAGAGATTACGAGCTTAATTTACTGGTTATACAAAACAAAAAAGTTTGCCGCTCAATTACACAGACGTATGTAGAAACAGGTGATGCCGATTATTTCAATCCATTGGAACTAGTGCCTGATACAGTTACTATTCCAACGGAAACATTCTACATTCCTAGCCCAGATACCAATACTTTGTTTTTTACAATTCCTTTTGAGAAAAACAAATTTGAATACAAATCCGAGGATATTGAGGAATTTTTAAAAACATTAAACAAGCCTGATTTTATCATTTTAGAATTAGCTATTTCCGCCTATTCTTCTATTGAAGGAAGCGATGAGAAAAATTTAGTACTACAAAACAAGCGTGCTGAAAGCATAGTTAATGCATTGGAAAAGAGGCAGCAAGACAAGTTTATCTCAAGTATTAATACAGACTATGCCTGGGAGAATTTCAAAAATGATATCATGTCTACAAAATGGTCGCATTTAGCCAATAAGTCACGCCTTCAAGCAAAAGAATATATTGTAGCGAACAATCTGCTTAACCAGCTCGAGCCTATTTTGGCTAAACACCGTTATGCTGAGATTGAAATGCGTGTAACCTATGATATTCAGGGAGATAAAGAACAAGCCTTTGTTTTGGATAAATTCAATAGAGAGATTAGTAAAGACGATATTCCTTTTGCCTTTTCTATCCAGAAATACATTGTCGATAAGGTTGTTCAAAAGATTTACAATGGCGATCTGGGAACAAATATGGATATACCAGAAGCTGCCGACAAAGCTCCTTTCCTTATCAATAAGCTATTTTTAGAGAAAATTGCTGTGCGAAATAAACTCAATGATGATTATTGCGACCGAATTTATCAGTTACATAAATATTCTCCTGACAATCCATTTATACTTTATAATAAAATATATTGCGATATACACAGTAGTGAATTGACTGATAAAAAGGAAATAGCCGACATGCAAAACCTGATTGATGGTTTATATAATGTAAAGTTGGAAAAAGAATTGGTGGACATGCTCAATCTGGATTATCAGTTTCGCTTAATTAAAATCAACGATACCTTGAATAACCCAAGCCCCCTAGTAATTAAATCATTTACTAAAATTAAGAGTATTGTTCATTTGGACGAAACAAGCTGGCAAAATTCATTGGAGCTGGCACAGTTGTTTATCAAATACAAGGACTACAAATTCGCAGTTAAGCTTATGGAGCCTTTTGTTGAAGATGATGATATTGATGAGGAATTTCTATTCACCTATGTTTCCTTGTGTGCCATGAATCCCTCAAAATTAATGTCGAACAATTTTGCCAAATCATTAAGCAAGGCTTCTGAAATTAATCCTAAACGCTATTGCGACTTGTTTAAAGGTGACAAATTCAGTTTTCAGGTATTCGATAATCCCTTTGTTAAAGAGCATTTCTGTGAGGCTTGTAAACAATAGCAATTGTATGATTACCAAACTTTCCCAATTTTGATTTAGAAAATGCTTACGCCAGAGAAGGTTCGATTAGATAAATGGCTTTGGTCAGTTAGAATATATAAAAGCAGAAAACTGGCTGCTGAGGCTTGTGAAGGTGGCAAAGTAAAAATCAACGGAAAATCAGCGAAAGCATCTGCCAAATTTAATATTGGTGATGTAATTACGCTGTTTAAAGATGGAATGAATAGGGTTTATCTGGTTAAGGAATTTTTATCAAAACGAGTTGCTGCTGCATTGGTTTCAAATTATATGGAAGATCAAACAGCAGAAGAAGAATTCATCAATCAAAAAATAGCACTTCGGTCGGCTTTTCATCGAGCAAAAGGACTTGGAAGACCTACAAAGAAAGAAAGAAGACAAATAGACGATATTTTAGATAATTAGTAATCAATGAAAAATAAACTTCACATACTCTTATTTATCAGCTTATTTATGCAAGTTTTCAAAGGCTCATCACAAAATAGCGATCTTACCATATCGATATCTGATCAAATGATCAATAAGGTTTTTGCGGCAGTTGGCTCAATTGCCGATGAAGACGATTATCAGGTGTTAATGATTAAGGGCAAATACAGTTGGTTGGTCGAGAATGCACGAATTAAATTAGAAAATAATAAAGCCTTGTTCGTAGCAGACGTTCAGGTTAAGGCGGGTCCAATTAAATATGCTGATCGTGTATCAGGCTTATTAGATGTCACTTACAATCCCAAAACCAATAAACTAGAGCTTCGACTAACTCATGCCTACCTAAAAATAAAAACCAAAATATTCGGTAAAGAAAAGATTATCACAACCGTTGATTTGGCAAACTATTACAAATCACCCTTTGTGTTTGATGGACCAATAGCTTATCAGGAGGTTTTTGAAATAGAGATGCCTGATAAGACTGTAAAAAAACTCCGAACAGTGGTTCGACAATGCGATATCAAAGTAAATCCTGGTGAAATTCTAATGAAATCTGTAATTGATATTTACGATGCAGATAAAAAAGTTGATCTAAAGGCTCCAATAATCAAACAAGATTTAGAATTGAAAAAACAAGTTGAAGAATTGGAGAAGCTAGCTCAAGAAACGAAGAAAGAAAGAAAAAAACGAGAACGATTGGAGAAGAAGAATAAGAACTAAAACATATTAAAGTATTTTAAGAGATCATTAAATTTTTCTAAATGATCATTTCCATATTTCATTAAATTCATTCGAATTGCCTCATACGATTTCTCAACCTTCAAGGAGTTTGAAGATTTTGAGTAGAACTTATCAGCTAAACACACAAGTTTTTCAATATCGGTTACAGGAATCATGTCTCGATGAGGTAATTCCAAATTCAATTCAATAATTTCTTTTTTACTGATCCCCACTCCTACATGTCGTTCGCATACAGCGGCAATATTATTCAAGCCCTCATTTTCGAGTATTTCACGACCTTTATAACCATGTGCTAAATATGGTAAATTGCCATTGCAGCCTATATCAGGAGCATTCACCATGCAAATTCCAATATCATGTAGCATAGCCGATTGATATAGTGTTTCTGAATGAATCGACAAATTCTTGTTGAAATCCGCAATTTCAAAGGCTTTGGTAGTAACCTTTTCGCAATGAATAGAATAAAATTCAAAGGCCAATGTATTGGGTTTGAAATATTTCTCAATAATTGCTTTTACATTATTTTTATAAGATGCCATGGAATTATATTCTTTTGCAAAAATAAGAGAATAGCTTATCAACATCAATGGGGTAATTTAAATAAATGTGAAAAAAATATTTACTTAATATTGCTGTTAATTGAAAGACTTATCAATTCAATTTATGTCGGAAAACCATATCCATAGTAATAAAGATCAGAATTTAGAATTGCTTCGCGAAGAAGTAACGAAATTAAATGAGAAGTTAAAGTGCGCTGAAAATCGTGCTGAAGAGTCGGATAAACTGAAAGATGCTTTTCTGGCTAACATGTCGCACGAAATCAGAACACCCATGAATGCTATTTTAGGTTTTGCGGAACTGTTATCGGATGATGATATTAGTACGGAAATTCGGGATGAGTATATTGGCATTATTAGAGATAATGGCAAATCATTGTTGACTATTCTGGACGACATCATGGATACAGCAAAGCTGGAATCGCAACAAATCGAAATTAATAAATCTGATTGCCAGGTTAATGTGACCTTAAATGAATTGTTGGTTGCTTTCAACGATAATGTTGTTCGCGATCCTGACAAAATTCTGGATTTAAAACTCACTACTCCAGCTAATTCACAAAATAATGTTATTAAAACCGATGCTTATCGGTTGAAACAAATCCTTTTCAATTTAATTTCCAATGCCATTAAATTTACTGAAAAAGGAGTTATTGAATTCGGTTATCGGATACTGAATGATGTAAACAAAATTCAATTCTTTGTAAAAGATACAGGTGTTGGTATTTCTGCAGAGGACTTGGATAGTGTATTTAATCGATTCAATCATGTGATGACAGGTGGTTATCAAAGCAGACGTGGAGCTGGTTTGGGACTGGCAATTTGCAAAAGTCTGGCGGAATTATTGGAAGGTGAAATGAGTGTTGAATCAGCACAAGGTAAAGGCTCAACTTTCTATTTAACTATACCATATGAAATTGCTGATTATGTGGATGTTAATGAAGCCAAGAAAGGGCCTTCTGCATCCTATAACTGGCAAGACAAAAAGATCATGGTTGTTGAGGACGAAGAATCGAATTATCGCTATTTGAAGTATTCATTAGAGATTACCGGGGTAAAACTGACCCGGGCACACAATGGTATGCAGGCCATTGAAATGTTTAAGAAAGCAAATGACCTTGATCTGATACTTATGGATATACACTTGCCTGTAATGAACGGATATGATGCCACACAAGTAATCAAAGAAATCAATCCCAACATACCCATTATAGCGCAAACAGCATTTGCCATGCCTGGCGAAAGAGAGAAAAGCCGAGAACCAGGTTGCGATGGTTATCTTTCAAAACCAATCGCTAGAAAAGCACTGCTTAGCTTAATTGATGAGCTTATTACTAGATAGTCAATTCTAATTGTATTTTTAGTTGTTGATGATTTTTTCAATTATTTGCACACTCCCATTATTCAATTTAACAAAATAAATACCTGGAGAAAGTCTTTGGTCTAAAGCAATTTCGATTGAAGTGTTTGTACTATTTGATTTAATACTATGACTTTCAATTAGTTTAGCATTTATATCCAATATGGAAATAACTAGTTTTGCTGGCTGCATAGACACGCAATAATAATCACAATAAAACCTTACTCAATATTTCCTTAATTTCGCACCACTAGAATAGAATTAAGTTTTATGGATATTGCAGCATTGGTTTCAGGAGGAGTAGATAGTTCGGCCATGGTACACCTATTAAAAGAAGAGGGTTATACACCTACCCTTTTCTATATTATTATTACCATGGAAGATGAGGAAGGTTTCTGGGACTGCTCCTATAAGGAAGATATTGAGATCGTTATGCAAATTGCACGTCAGTATGGACTCAAAATGGAAGTTGTGACTCTTCATCAGGAATATTGGGAAAAGGTAATCACCTATCACTTGGACTCTGTTAAGAAAGGATTAACTCCTAATCCTGACATGATGTGTAATAAGTTGATTAAGTTTGGTGTGTTTGATGATAAATATGGGAAGAATTTTAATAAAATATCTACTGGCCATTATGCCTCTACAACCCAACTTAGTTCTGGAATTTACCTATCAACTGCACGTGATAAAGTAAAAGATCAGACCTATTTTTTAGGACAAATAACAAATTATCAGCTAAATAAGCTCATGTTTCCTTTGGGTGATTTAGTAAAATCAAAGGTGAGGGAGATAGCCTCTCATGCTAAGCTGCCAAGTGCTAACAGACCTGATAGTCAGGGTATTTGTTTCTTGGGTAAAATCAACTATCGCGACTTTTTAAAGCGTTTTCTGGGCGAAAAAGAAGGTTCAATAATAGAACTGGAAACCGGAAAAGTATTAGGTAAACACAAAGGTTTCTGGTATCATACAATTGGTCAACGTCAAGGACTTGGATTAAGCCAGGGACCTTGGTTTGTCATTGATAAAAATCCAGAAGAGAACCTTGTTTATGTATCACATGGCTATGATCCTGAAGCTCAATATGGAGATGAAGTTTTCCTAAAAGATTTTGCTTATATCAATCCTGATGTATCTCCATTCAATATTCATGATATAAAATACAAAATAAGACATAGTCCTGAATTTACTTCGGGACGTTTAATTCAAGATAGTGGTGCACTCTATATCAAATCTGATGTTAAGATTAATGGAATAGCACCTGGTCAGTTTGCTGTTTTATATGATCAGGATGAAAAAATATGCTTAGGTAGTGGTGTTATTTGCCATCCTCCTTCTTAAAAACAACTTGTGCAGATGCCTGAAAAGTAGGTGTAACAGTTATTTCGCAGATTTGAACATGAGTTGGTCTGTTGGCCGAGAATAATGCAATCTCAGCAATATCCAATCCTGTAAGTGCTTCAATCCCTTTATATACCTGTGCTGCTTTTTCCTCATCACCATGAAAGCGTACCATACTAAATTCAGTTTCTGCCAAACCAGGTTGAATGTTTGTAACCCGAATGTTAGTATCGACCAAATCAATCCTTAAACCATCACTAATAAGACGAACAGCTGCTTTGCTGCCACAATAAACACCTCCATTTGGATATGCGGCAATTCCGGCAATGGATCCAATATTGATTACATGTCCATTTCCTCCATTATTAATCATCAAGGGAACCACACTTCGGGTTAAGTACAGTAAGCCCTTAACATTAGTGTCTATCATCGCTTCCCAATCATCGATGTCTCCTTCATGTACTTTACCCAATCCTGAAGCTAAACCAGCGCTATTAATCAATACATCAATTGTCTTCCATTCTGCAGGTAAACTATCAATACAGCTTTTAACATCGGCACGTACTCTAACATCCAATTTAACAATATGCGTTTCGGTTTTAAAGTCGGAATAAAGCTCTTTTGCCAATTTTTCTAATCGATCATTCCTACGGGCGCATAATATAAGCTTGGCTCCATGTTCTGCAAAAAGTCGAGCACAAGCTTCTCCAAAACCACTACTCGCTCCTGTAATAAAAGCTATTTTGTTCTTAAACATCGTTTGTATTTTTTTCAAACCTAATAATTTTTCGAATTAAAAATTTATATAAATCCTTCTAATATTTCATTAAACATCATAAATAGCTTAATATCTATTAAAGCACGTATAATTTATCTTCAAAAGTCTTTGTTTATGCGTCATGCAACATTTTGTTTCTTAATAATTTATATAGGATATTTAGCTGGATTTGCTATTTTTGCGCAATTAAAATCAAATACTAAAATTAAATTGTTATGAGAAATCTATTATTTGTATTGCTTGCTTCCGCATTTCTATTTTCATGTGGAAATAAAAATGAAGAAGGTAAAGTAACTGATCTGGATATTAATAGCTTCACAGAAGAAGCAGGTAATTATGTTGATCAGGATGTTAGCATTACTGGTACTGTGGTTCATATTTGCAAGCACGGTGGGAAAAAGATGCACTTAATTGGCAACGATGATGAGAAAAAAATTGTTGTATTTACAGGCGAAGGTGTTAGCGAGTTTCCAATGGAACTTGAAGGCTTAGTGGTTAAAGTTACCGGTAAAATAGTTGAAGAAGTATATACCGCTGAAACTATTTTAGAATGGGAAGCAGCAGATGCAAAAGAAAAAGAAGAAGCTGATGCACTTGCTGAAGCAGAAGCAGAATTAGACGTGGAAGTGACTGATGGAGAAAGTGTTGAAGTAAATATTGAAGAAGCAGTTGAAGTTGCTGATATTGAAATTGATGCTGACGTTACAATCGAAGCTGATTTGGATGAAGCTGAAGTAATAGAATCAACAGAGGAAGAAAGTCATGCATGTGCTGATGAAAAAGGCGATCCATATGCTAAATTAAGACAACAAATTACAGAAAGTCCTGATGGAAAATTAAGAATGTATTTCATCGAGGTAACAGCATTCGAAGAAGTAAAATAGTTTATTAGAACAAATTGAAAAAGGTCAGTTTACTGGCCTTTTTTTTTATTATACAGCTTATGAAGTTCAAGTGGAGAAAATGGAATCGAGTAACACATCGTGATTTGGGTTACTTCTTTGTAGGGATGATCCTCATATATTCTATTTCAGGAATAGCCATTAATCATTTAGAAGATTGGAATCCGAATTATATTATCAAACTGGAAGATCATGTTATTGAACCAATTGAAAAATCGGATGTTTCGAAAGAGTATATTTTAGAATTATTAACTCAATTTGATGGAAATTTAAGTTATAAAAATCACTATTTCCCACGAGTTGATTTAATGAAGATTTTTATCAAGGGAGGAGTTGTTATTGTGAATTTGGACGATGGCTTTTTAACTATTGAACGTACAACCAAACGGCCCTTTTTCAATCAGATGAATTTCCTTCATTACGATCCTAAATTATGGTGGACATTGTTTTCTGATGTTTTTGCAGTAGCCTTGATTTTTCTGGCTATTTCGGGATTGTTTATTCTTAAAGGCAAAAATGGACTCAAATGGCGTGGAGCAATATTAGCTACAGTGGGATTGATTTTACCAATAATATTCCTGCTCTTTTTCAGAAAGTAATAAATCGAATCAAAGTTTTTTGATTTAGAATAAAAAAATAAGGCAGGCAATTTTCATTACCTGCCTTCACCTCAGCTGGACCTTCCAGCTATTGAAACAACCTTAAATTTTGAGCCATATTATTAAAGCTGTATGTATTCGGAATAGAGTTTATCTCCACTTTCAATGAGTATAAAATAATCTCCTCTCTCCCATTCCGATGTATTTATATTAGTTGTGTTTGCCTTTTGATAAAAGCTCCCGTCTTCTTTGTAGATGTGAACTATAAAGTCGCTTTCAATCCAATTTGAATTTAGTTTTAAAATCTGATTATCCTCATTAAACTCATAAGTCAGTTGTGCTACTTGGTTTTTGATTTCAAAGAACTCGGTAACTACTGTTTCATCAGATTCTATCAAAAAAATATATTCACCAACAGGCAGATTGCTTTTGTCGATTTGATACGAATAAAAATCAGCTTTATGCTTGCCTTCATCAATGGTTTTCATATACTCACCGTTTTCCTTGAACAAAACGACTTTGTAATTTGATTTCTTGAATAGATTAAAAGAAAAATGAACAGACATATCTTCAACAATAACTTTGAATGAGTTAATCATTTGCTTTTTATTTGTCTTTTTCAAGCTACCGTCAGCAAAACTTTGATTGCTGAAACTGAATCCGATAAGGAGGATTAAAAGTAATGTTAATTTTTTCATTAGTTTATTTTTTTGTTGTTTCATCAGTAGGACGATCAAAGAATTGAAAAGGTTACAATTTATTTTTTATTGGCACTAAAAGATGTTTCAGGTGAAATAAATGGTGTTTGTTTGAAGTACCCGATCACTTATTTTTTAATATATTTCTCCTGAAAAAATATAAATTTTGTTCAAAGTAAAATACAAAATTTATATGCTCAGTCGGAATCGCTTCGCTTTTACATGATTTTTTTTCATTTGTCAATAGGTAATTTCAAACGAAAAAAAATCAAGTATATTTGTATATAGATATTTAAATTTATGACATGAGAATTGCATTTCGAATTATTCTGACAATTGCAGCTTTACTGGTTTATCAAACTGTATTTTTTGCTCAAAGTCTGAAACCAAGTATCGGTTTAAGCAGTCTTCCTATGCCTGCCGACTCAATTTGTGAAATCCCCTTATACCTCGATCCTGATGGGTCATTCAAAACTACCGGTTTGCAAGCAGGCGATACCATTAACCATTTTAAGCTTTATAATGTAAATAATCAGGAAACAGATATAGCAGTTGAATTACAAAAAGGGAAACCTATTTTATTGGTTGCAGGAAGCTATACATGTCCGGTTTTCAGAGGAAAAGTTCCTGATATTGATGCTATTGCGCAGAAATACGGAAATCAATTGTCGATATTCATTATTTATGTGCTTGAACCTCATCCAGATATTGATACCAGTCCCTATTCTGGAAATGTATGGACAACATCAAGCAACATCAATGAAGGTATATTATATCGTCAGCCTGTGACCTATGGCGATCGTGTATCCATTGTTCAGGATATGTTAAACAATATGTCGATTAGTTATGAAGTATTAATAGATGGCCCTTGTAATAGATGGTGGAACACTTTTGGTCCAGCTCCAAACAATGCCTATCTGATTGAACCAAATGGCGTTATTTTTGCCAAACATGGATGGTTTAATAAACTCCCCTTCGATATGTCAGCAGACATTGACAGTTTATTAGGCATATCAGCAATATCTGAACAAATACTAAATAACTCTTTGTCTGTTTATCCTAACCCAGCCAATTCTACAGTTAATTTCAACTTCAAAACTGCTTTCATGGGTGAATTGCAACTATTCAACAGTATTGGCGAAATGGTTAAGCAAACACAATTAAACATGCAGACAAATTATTCATTGAATGTGGAAGGTCTTGATAGAGGTATTTATTATTATCAGTTATCCAGTTATAGTAATGCAATTTCAGAAGGCAAACTAATAGTAAATTAGATGATTAAGTTATTTCCCCTTACAACAATTTGCTTATTTCTATCTCTAATGTCTTTTTCGCAAGTTTTTGAACTTGAATTGTATAGCGATACGGTAGTTTTTGGAAAACCCGGATCGGAAAAAGAAATTAAAGGCGACCTGATTAATTATTCAGAAAGTCCGATTGAAATAACCATTACTCGACTTGAGAACAATATCCCAGCAAACTGGACTTCAAATATTTCAACCGATTTATGCCTGCCTCACTATTTAAGTGTGAATAAAGTAACTATTGCGGCTTTATCAAAACAGGAGTTTATATTTCATTTTGTAACAGCAACAGATCAGAATAACCAGGGAAACGCACTATTAGAATTCAGAAACTCTATTGATTCAAATTTGATATATACCTACCGATTTTATTGTATAACCGATACCGCTTATGTTTCTGTTAATGAATTGTTTGTATGGAATGATAACGACTTTATAGCTTTTCCAAATCCTAATCAGGGACAGTTCTATTTGCGTTATCACACTAAGCAAGCTGAATCAATTACTGTTGTTCTAATAGATAACTCTGGAAAAGAAATTGGAAAGGAAAAATCATTTACTACAATTGAAGGGCAAAATACGATCCCCCTAATTTACCATGCACCTAAGGGTAATTATTTTTTGAAAGTAATCTCACAAAAGAAGATTTACATAATTCCTGTCCTCATACACTAATAAGCTGAACTCGGGATAATTAAAAATCCTTCCGTATACTGTCTTCATGTTTTGAGACCAAAAAAAAGCCGCTTGTTTTGGAACAAACGGCTTCTATTTCATTATACTTTAAGCTTACTTGCTTAGAATCAGCTTTTTAATAATCAACTGCTCATTTGTAGATATTCGAACATGGTACATGCCAGATGCCAAATGTGCAATAGAAATAGGGTGAATCTGTTTAGAAAGATCGACCTCATTATCTGTATAAACACATTGTCCTAATTGATTCATGATGCAAATAATTCCATTGCCCGATTCTTTCAGGTTGATTGACACATAAACAATACTCTTTGCCGGATTAGGATATAAATTAATCTGCTCATCTATCGGGTTTTCATCAATAGAAATATTAGGAAGAACGTTAATATATCGGATTACAGTGTCTGCCTCATTTCCTGATTGATCTTTTGCATGATAGATCACATTGTAAAATCCATCTTTATCATGCTTCAGATAATCATCATAATAACTACCACTAACCCAAATCGTTGGATTGTTATCGTAATTATCAGTTACATTTACTTTCATATCGTTGGTGTCAGCAGTTTCCCATTGTTTAATGTTGATGACCGAACTCCCCAACAAAGTAATGATTGGTTTTTCTAAATCTTCCACACACACGACATAAGAAACTGAAGATGAATTATTTGAAACATCGGTAGCAGAATGGGATAAAGTATAACAACCAATACTATTTGCTGATCCAGTTCCAAATGAACTAGCATAGGTACCACTACTAACAATGGTTAAATCGCCAGTGTTATTATAATTATCACTATAACTCAGGTTTAACTTGTCATACACCGAAGTGAATATATTGATATGTATGGTGTCGCCTGAAGCATAATTGCTAGAGATTTGTGGTGCACTTAAATCAAAAACATGAACATATCTATACAATACAGATGAATTTCCACTTGAATCGGAAACTTCATATTTCAATGTATACGAGCCAATTTTAGATGTATTTACATTTCCTGTAACAACTAATTTTGGATTTTGGTCATAATTATCTGTATAAACTACTCCTGAATCGAAATAAGAATTGAATACTTCAACTGTATCGACTGCATTTCCTATTAATTGGACAACTGGTGCCTCTGTATCTATCACATAAACCAAACGGCTTGTTGATGCTGTGTTTTGATTTTTATCGTAGGCTGTATAGTTTAAAGTGAATTTGCCAAGGAAATTGGTAAATACCTGACCACTTACCTCTACCCTATCTATACCGCTACAACTATCACTCGAAGTGACTCCCTGATCGCTGTATGTACTCATCACATTAACTGTATCAACTGCATTGCCTATTAATGTGATAACAGGAGGAGTAGCTTCAGCAATAACCAGAATTGTTCGTTTCTTAATTGTTGTATTTCCTTTAGGATCGCTCACTGTATAGTTAACAGTGTATACTCCGGCATTATTTGGATCAACATTATGAGTAGTAACTATTTGACTAGTCAAATTTCCATACAAAACGCTGGTAGCCGTTGCCCCAGGATCATTAAAGCCAAAACATTGCATAACCATCAATGTGTCCGATCCAATAAGTTTTACTTCTGGAGGAATTGAGTAAGGTCTTAGAATTAATCGATAATCTTCAAACTCCCCAAAAAAGTTTGGTCCGCAGGGAGTATTCGGATAACCAGCTATGCAGACTCCAACTCGCATTCTGGTCGATCCATATTTACTCAAAACCGGTACAGTGAAACTATCAGTGTAATAAAGCGAATTTGAGCTAGCTTGTTGAACGACCAGTTCCCCTGCATCGTCAAAATCACCATCGATGTTCCAATCAATCCAAACTTTACGTGTAATGGCATTATTCCCTGAGATGCGATGAATATCAATTGTATACTGTACATATTCATCAATATAAGTAGAAATCGATCCAGCATAATCGGTATAACCGACCATCCCACTGGAACTAAACTTGGTAATTGAAGCAATTTCAACTTTTGAGATACCGATATCATTATTCAGATTGTTAACTACAGGAATGCAATAATCTGTTGGATCAATATAACATTGTTTTGTCAGTGTATCTCGGCTATTTCCATAACCTGATATTAAGGTTACGGTATAACAACCCGTATCGTTAAAGGTAATCCGAGGGTTTTGCCCATTAGGGAAAGATGACACAGCTGTATAGGTGGAAGGACTTATTGACCAATTCCAATAATCAATACAACCCAATGGATTCAATGGATTGGCATGACTTAAATCAGTGAAATTAACAACATCAATGGTTTTAAATGGATTCAAATTATCGGCTATAAAATCGGCTGTTGGAGCAGCAGTTCCTCCAATTACAAAAATACTTTTAGCAAAGGAGCTATCTCCCCCACAATTCAATACATTTAGTGTTACAGTATGTTGACCTGAAGTAGTGAAAGTGTATGTTGGATTTTCGGAAATTGCATGTGTAAATCCACTGTTGTCAAAACTCCATGCATAGCGTAAATTTCCACCTGACGAAGTATTTTGGAAAGAAACAGGAACATTCAAACAAACGGTATCAGGACACGTGAAACTAGCAACCGGAGGAGGTTCAACAGTTGATGAGCCTAGCCACTCTCCAATAAATCCTTTATTTGTGCCAACATTATTAGCACTCCATTCAAAATACATATTCCCTGAATATGAAATAACAGTAGTATCAAAACCAGAAGCTGCCATAGAGCCAGTTAATCCATTTGCTCCATATACAGAAACATCCCAAAGAGGTGTCCCCAGATTGCTTATTCCATCATAAATCCTGAGATAATCACCTGGGTTTACTTCAAATTCCGAGAATGTAAAATAAAGTGTATCTGCACATGGGGTTAATTTAAAATCACAAATAGAACCTGTTCCATTCGCATAATCGGATGAAGGGCCTCCATCATCATATAAAAGGCCAGTTATAGAATTTTGAGTTTCTGGAAGTGCGTAAATACACATGTATTGAACTGGAATTACATAAATATACTCGTAAAAACATAGCGTATCGCTACCAATAGCATTTGATGAAACCAAACAAACATTGTATTTTCCAGGATATTCGAATTTTAGTTTGGGATTTTGAGAGTTTTTATTTGTAAAATTCATATAATAATAGGCTTGCTGCTGTCCTAATTGCGGATCATAGACATATTCTGGTGTAATTCGCCATTCCCAATTAGAGGGGCAATTGGCAGACAAACTATACAATTGCACCTCATCAAAAGGATTGACAATGTTTTTATTTGCAAGAAAACCAGATATAGGTTTTACGTTGGGACTATCGATATAAACCAGCTTTGAAAACGAATCGATACCACCACAACTTTTTGTTATAAGTAAAACGGTATCGTGTGCTGCATAATTTGGAAAAGTATAGGTAAAGTTTGTTGAATTTGTTTGATAATAACCATTCAAATACCATTCGTGTCCCAATGCAGAATTTGAAGATGCATCGTTAATAAATGTGATTGGAGAATTTAAACAAACAGTATCATCAACAGAAAATCCTGCTACAGGTTTGTTTACATTAAAACTACTTTCATCAGCTCCAATTGTATGCGCATAAATACACCTGCTATCGCCATCAACATCGTATAATACACCTAGATTAGTGCCATTGTATGGAGCATATTGAGATGATAAATGAAAATCAGTGTTCGAAACAAAATTTGGATTATCTTGAAAGAAGGAATTTTCGTTATGGGGTGATAATAAAAAATTAGTTGATTTTTTAAAGCTGGCTAGATCAGAGTAATAAACACCGTTATTATAAAACTTTGCACCATTATAAGTCGAGTAATATAAATTATTATCAATTTCATATGGAACATAACCTGAATAACCTGTACCCTTAATGGTAAGTAATATATTTTTGCCTGTGTTATAAAATATGTTATTTTTAATTTTTGATCCCAGGGCATAATATAAAAATAAACCAACATGGCTGGTATCTGTATATCCTGTTGAATTCAAAGCGATGGTGTTATGCAATATCCTAAGATTCCAAGCATAATTCATATCCATACCCGTTTGCTTGTTTGTTGATCCAAAATTTCCAATGATATTATTCACGAACAAGGCACTATCTTGCGTAATATAATTTTCACGAAATACCTTAATTCCTACCTCAAAGGGTTCAATAATATTTGCTTCAATTTGAGTTCCACTGCTATAATTAGCATATATACCAGCATAAGCATTATTGGCTTGACTTGTAATTTTATTGGATAAAGCTTGAGCAAATCTTTGATTAGAGAAATTGATACCATAATCAGACTGTCCGCTGATGGAGTTATTGATGGCTTTATTGAAATTACAACGGCTTGCCGGACCATTAAAATAAATGGCTGTTTTTCCTCCTGTAAATTTGCTATTTGAAACTGTTGTATAATTAGATTCACTTGAAGAAATTCCATAATAAGTAGATGAAATCACACAACTATCAAAGGTGTTATAATCTGCACTACCTTTTAGTAGAACTGCATTTCCAAAAAGAGAACTATTTGTAATCTTGATATTTTTAAAAGTAAAATAGTCTGCTTCATCAAGTACAATTAATCCATCTGTGCTTCCAGAGATTGATTTTGTGAGATGAACTTTTGTATTGTCCAAACCATTAAATGTAACAGTTGCACTTGCTGAAATCCCATTGATTTCAGGTATCACAAGCTGTTCGGCATATGTGCCGGGTAAAATAGTGAATACAGTTACTCCAGAAACTCCACAATTACTCATAGCTGAGATGGCACTATTAAAGCTAGCATAATCACCTGTTGATCCTATTGAATATGTACCACTCATACCTGTACAAAAACTCACAAGCATTGTATCGTTGGAGGGAATACTGTCAGGCACAATATTATTTGCATCCGTAACCCAGACTTTTAATTGATGACTACCTGAACCCGCAACCATCGGATTTGCAAATTGATACGAGAAGGCAGATCCTGAGTTTATAGTTTGACTGATGTTATTAGCAATAACTGGCGTTCCATTATTCAACTGAAAACCTAAATCGAAAGAATTAATGGTAGTAGCTCCATTATTTCTCACTTGTACTTTAATTGTATTATTTCCTATGGTAAAAACATTCGGACTCAAAAGCTTTTCCATACTCATATCTGTTCCTGAGCCCAAAGTAATAAGTAAAGGATAATCTTCCGTCTCTCCCCAAGAAGTATTGCCACATGGACTAATCGGTACAGCAAAATAATTACTTCGTAATCTCATACGTTTTAAACCTACACTAACATTTGATGGTAAAAAGATAGTATCTGAAACAGTTCCCTGAACATAGGTGCCAGAATTCCACACTTCTTCTCCAGTATCGTCAAAATCACCATCATAATTCCAATCTATCCATATAGCATATCCAATACTATGGGTTGGAACACCGGGTACTATATTAATAATAATGGTATCACTTACTGAAGATTTTAAGGGCTTATTATAGTAAAAATGATATCCAGAAGTACCGACACAACCCGAACTATAATTCGAGATATTTACATTTGCTCCAGTAGTTGAAAAATCGACTATAGGTGCTATCATGCAATTGCTAACCGGTTCGCAATAGTTTTGTGCAGACAGAATATTTGAAGAAAGAAAAAGACCAGATATAATCGATAAAGTGTATAGAAAGATTTTCATATTTCAATTTTTATAAGCGATAATTTATTGATATGTCTAACAAATATAGGGTTTTTAGCAGATTTATATATATTCCAATAACTAAAATGTTTCTCCTATGAAAAATATAAATTTTGTTCAAAGTAAAATACAAAATTTATATGCTCAGTCGGAATCGCTTCGCTTTTACAGTATCAATTGCCAAAAGTATATTGCTCATTTTAACTAAAAGAGTCACCGAATTGTTATTGCATTAGTATATGTAAACAAGGAGAAGTAACCGTGCTTTACAACAATAATTAATCTGCATAACGTATTTTATTCAATTCAGATTTAATCATAATCCTACCTACAGGATATGAGTTTATTCTGCTATCCCAATAAGCTGTTTTGCTGTAAAACCAATTCAACATAGTCCATTGATTATTGGCAAAGTCAGGATCATTTTTTAGTTTTTCTTCGAATTCTGCTTTTAATTCAGGATCCGACTCTAACATGTTTCTGGCGATTTTTTCCATAACATAGCTCTCGCCATATTCTTTCTGCTCGAAAATCGAATTGAAAAAACCCCAATATGCAAATGAACCAATAGCTTCCGGTTCCAAAATGCAAGCAATAACTTTAGCTGTAGGTTGGTTTAAGCCAACAATAACAGATCCTTGTGGATATTCACGCTCATTTTCTACTTCAGATAAATCAAATTTCTCTAATATTTGTCTTCCCTCAAAAGAATTCGATCGCCAAGCAGGATTGGCAAAATGATAACTATTTACACGCAAACTAACAGCTTCGGCTATAGTATAGGTTTCAATTCCATGATTTTTTAGGCGGCTGATTACTTCTGTCCATTCAGGAGGAATAATATAAGCTTCTGGTAGAAAAACTTGCTTTTCAGGAACATGCTTGTCGAAGAAAGGAATTTCAAAAGTTGCTGGTTTAGTTGAATATTTAAACCAATTGCCACCTGTTAAATCACTGGTGGTCGTTTCATATTCTACTCCCCTGAATTTCACCATACTACTATCCGAACTTGCTTTGTATGTTAGCGTATATTTTTTTGCTCTAAAGCTTTCGCTCGACACAAAACGCTCAGATTCATCAATCAGGTTTTGAAGATGGTAATATTCCTTATTTAAAATAGTCAGACTGTGTACCAGCATTTCATAAGTACTTGAAACCCGTGTTTTATAGTCTTTAAGCATATGACTTTCAATCAATAATCCAGGTCGGTTTTGAATAGCGCTATATGCCTGTGATAGCATCGGATTACCCGGATAACTCTTCAGTCCACTTCGTGGATCATGCCAGTTTCGGAATGCCACATAAGGGAATATCGGATAATTAGCCTTTTCCATCTTTTTCTCAACATATTTGATGAATACATCTGTTTGCCAGTTCGTAAGTTTTTCTGACATATTTCCATAGATTTCCATGCCATAAGTAAGTACGTATTGATAATCTGCTCCATCGGTGCTATGAATGTCAATAAAAAAATCAGGAAGCCATTCAAGGAAGAGTTTATGCCAGGCTTGAGTTTCCAAGGCATCGGCTTTCAAGTAATCTCTATTCAGATTCAAATTGATGGCATTTGTCCTGAATCCCATTTCTTTTGGTCCATTTTGATTGATTCGACCATAAGAACTGAAGTTTTCGTGACCATCAACATTTAATATGGGAATAAATACAATGGTCACCTTATTTAGTAATTCGCTGTGTTTTTTATGAATAACAATATCTCTGATTAACATCATGCCCGCATCTTTACCATTGATTTCTCCTGCATGAATTCCAGCTTGAATAAGTACAATTGCTTTTTCAGTTTGCTGCACTTCTCTGGCTTGTTGCATTCCGTCCTTGTCAACAATAATCAAGGGCAAATCTCGTCCCTGCAAACTTTTACCAAAAGTGGTGTAATGAACCAATTCCGAAGCTTTGTCGAGCTGTTTGCAAAATGCAATTGTTTCATCGTATCGGGAAGTTTCTTTAAACGCTGATTTTTCATAATGTGTAAGGAATTCATCATTTTGAGCAAATAAAAAGAAAGTAGTTAAGCAAAGTAACAATGTGTATTTAATTCTCATCTGTAAGCTTATTAAATATTAAAAATTTATTTTTAGCATAACTATATCGAAAACCATAATATAAAAAGTAAAGAGCCGAAGTAAATAGAGATAAGGAAAGTGATATGAAAAATACAGACAATGCTTCTGCAGGAATTGATAAATAACGAGTTGAAAGAAATCCAGCAGAAATCATAAAACCCATTAATAAATAACTTTTTAAGTCAAATACAGAAAAAACACACACCCAATTGGTTGCTTTATTAATTATCCGTTTTGTATGTTTTAACAATATTCGATGAAATACAAACTGAAAGAATAGAACATAAACGATACTTCCAATAGTATAAATTAACCAGTGATTACTGCTTTTGTGAAGCTCAATTAGTAAAACCAAAAACACGCGGTATGATGCGTAAAGCCATATAAATCCAGCTAAGAATAAAAGCATCCTTTTTGGAACTCTGGGATTAATAATATGTACGAATTCTTTGAACTGCATGTTTGCGTTAAAGTGCATTTACCTACTTCTTTGGAAAGCCAATTCTTTATTGCTGTAATAATACAAATTTCAGTGGAAATTATGTAATTAAATGGTAAAATATCGTTGATCAAATCATTAATTGAAACGATTCACTTAAAAATGCTTAAATTTAATCTATAGAAAATTGATTATTGAAATTTTGGATATTGAAAATAATTGTATCATTTAGCATGCTAAATAGTCAATTTTTCACTGATTTTTGTAACATTAATTAGCTTTTGAAATGGATACAAAAGAAAAAACTGATGAAGTATTTCATGAGATTCCCGAGTTTTACACGGAGAAAAACTTATTTGGATTAGACGTTTCAAACTTAAAAAAAGCCAAATCTTCAAAATTTTTAAATGAATTATTGGATATCAAAATTATTGGAGATTACCAATATGCCACTTTATGGATACGAATCATTGCTTACCTAATTGATTGCTTGCTCATTGGAATTTTAGCTGCCCTATTCCTAACAATGTTAGTAGATACTGATATTGTTGCCTTTAGTTTTGTAACGAGTTTAGTATTGTTGATTTTAACAACTCTTTATTATGGATATACCGAAAGCTCAGAGCATCAGGCAACAATTGGTAAAAGAATAGTAGGTATTAAGGTAATCGACCTTCACGGCCAGCGAATAACATTCAAGAAAGCATGTTTACGTTATATTTGGATGTTTTTATCATTTCTCCCCTTGGGAGCTGGTATTTTTGCCATTTCATGGAATAAATACGGACAAGCTTGGCATGATATAATCACTGATTGTTTGATCATAAAAAATAGGAAGTCTAAAAATTAAGGTTTTAAGAATTGTCGCTAATTATTAAATAAAATACAGAAACGATCATATTGAACTTCTTTTTTCTTTATATTTTCTTTCCATATACTTTGTGCGTTCTTGTTACTGCTTTTGGACTATCTATTAAGTATTTAAAGTAAATAGAATCAATAATGAATTGACCAGAAGCGCAATATGGATTAGATGCAACTATATTTCCTTCTCCATCGACATCCAATATGCAATATTCTTCAATACTATAATTAGCCCTTAAGTTGCCATACTTATCATTTTCATATTTAATAGAACCAGTGAAAATAGTTGTGTCAATAAATTCACCAAAGCCCGGAGCATATTCAGTTGAAATAAAAACAAATTCCCATTCACCTATATATTGTTTTAATTCGTTTTTCGTTGGTTTCTTACACTGAATCAAGAAAACCATGAGAACTGTGAAAATTCCAAAAGCAAAAATTCTAATATTCAATATTGTCTACTTAAGTGTTATGCTTTCAAATTTATTAAATTCTTGCCCAATTCTTGCAAAAGAAGAAAACCATTAAAATAAAAGCACACAACTCCTAAAAATAAGATGTCAGAAGTAAAAAGTCCTTGTATTAATGTTTGCACTTATGATGAAAACAAGATTTGCTTAGGCTGCAAACGAAGTGAAGAAGAAATTATCAATTGGGATATTTATACAAACCAAGAAAAGACAATTGTAATTGATAATTGCATGAAAAGACGTTCGGAAGAAATGGATTATTATGGAGGCCCTTTAGCCTAAGAATTTCTTTTCCAGTCGATTGATTTGGAGAAAATGCTCAGATAACCCGTAACCTCCAACGTATTTCTATCCTTGAGCTTTAAACGCCCTCTATATCGATCGCCAAATTTAGGTCGAATAACCACTCCTTCTGACCATTCGTTATTAGATTTATATTCAAATTCTTTTAAAATAAATAAAGGCTCGTTCTGGGTTCTTAATTTATGATCCAGATTATCATCAAATGCCTTTATTAATTGCCCATAATATTTATGGTTTTTTGCTTTGTATATTTTTACGATTCCTTTGTCACCATCGGAATTAAAAGATATCCACTCACCTACTATGGAGTCGCCAGCATCAGGAAAACTTCCTGCTGAAAAGATTAGAGCTAAAAGAACGACTGTTATAAGTCTCATTATTTGTTTGCCTATCTGTAGATTTTTCAAAATAAATAAGTGGCAAACGTACATAAAAAAATCAATTAGAAAGAAGTTTTTTAGACAGAATAAAGTTATTCTTAGAAGGCGCTAAAAAATATTCTAAATAGCAAACTCTCAACGTAGATAATTTTATGTGCAAACTCATTTATCCATATTGCTCGGATAGATGAAGGAGTCTATCAAAAATTGGAAAAGATTCTTAAGGTTAATTATTTAACTACAATCACGCAGTATTTGCTATTTTTCCAGAAGCTCTTTGCATTCGTGATTTTAATTTTTTCAATGGCTTTATCACCAATTAACTTATAGGAGTTTGTTGGGTGGTTTGTAATAATTTTTGCCTCTTCGGTTTGTAGTATTATTTCATTCAATTCTCTGATATCGACTTTAGTGAAATAATTCACATCAAAATCTTGCTTAAGTGTAGTGCTTTTACCTATACCAATAAAACCGCCAGCTTTTGTCAGAATATTTTGTTCTCTTAGCTCCTTTTCTGTTCCGTAAACATAATAGGCCGTATTAATTTCGATGATTTGTTCTTCAATGATTTTAGATTTTTTTGAAGATTCTGTTTTCACTGTATCTAGTGTTGCAGATAGATTTTTAACTTCAATATTTAGCGCATCCAATTTGTCGTTCAGTTTTGCCAATTCCAAATCCTTAGCAAGCATTTGATCCTGCAAATAAGTAATCATTTTCTGTAATTCATTATTGTTGCCACCACTAGCCTTCAACTTCTGTTCAAGATTGCTTATTTTTCTTTTATTCTCATCCATCAAATCATTAATCAGTTTGATGTCTTCTATTATTCTTTCCTCATCTCCGGGAGATAGTTCATTATTCAGATCGTTCGTATTCAGCGTAATAATATTCTCAGCTTTTTTTATCTCGTTTAAGTTGTTCTGTATTTCGTTGAACGCTTCTACATAATCGATAACAATACGATCCTGCATGGATGTGACAATAGTCAGACTATCATTTACCTCTACAAGACGCTGCATTTCTTGCTTATTGTTTTGACAAGAGATTAATACACTAAGTGCCAATGGAATCAATAATAACTTTTTCATTTGTTTAATTTTGTTTTTTGATACTTCGAATTTATACTATTAATAATGAATGGAAATATAATTTGTATTTTCAAATTCAAATCATATTATTGATAATTAGGTCTTGAAACATTTTTTTGACATTATATTTGCATAGAAGTACACACTTTATATCATGAAACAATTAAGCATAATTTTTCTTTGCATTCTGCTGCCTATCTTGGGTTTTAGCCAGAAAGGTGTATATTTTCGCGTCATGGGAGGTGCTTCAATCCCTTTACAGGATTTAAGTTCAACTGTATGGACTACAGACGACAAAGCGGGTGGTTTTGCCAATATTGGCTATCACGGAAGTGTGGATTTAAGTTGGTATTTTACACCAAATTTTGGTGTGGCAGTTAGTGGAATGCGATCCTATTATAACGTAAATAAGGATAAAATTCATGCAAAAGCATTTGAACCGGGAATAGATTCAATTGTATATGTTGATGCAAGTCCTTGGGTATTTGGTTTTATGATGTTTGGACCAGTTTATAATGTTTTTCTCTCTGAAAAACTGGTTATGGAAAGTCGTGTTCAAATAGGACAAGTACACACCAATTCCCCTAAAATTGAATTGAGAGTGTTGGATGTAAATGCAGACTTAAAAACGTATACACGGAATTTTTCATATGCTGAAGGACTGCAGTACAATGCAGCCATTGGACTAAAGTATATGCTTGAAGAAGAGTTGTGGTTAAGTTTTTTGATTGATTATCATTTTACCCAATTGGAGTTTACATATCGAGAAACTATTAAAGTCCCAAATAATTTAGGTGCTTTAAATGCATCAATTGGTTTGTCTTATAAGTTCTAGATAAAGAAAATCACTACTCCTACTACGCTCAGCACCGCTCCTATAATTTCTTTTAACGACACTTTTTGTTTATAAAGCAGTACCACCGCAGGAATAATAAGAACGGGAACTATAGCCATGAGTGTTGATGCAATGCCGGTACTGGTGTAACTTACAGCAACCAGTGAAAATGAAACACCTAGAAAGGGTCCGAAAATAGAACCTATTGTTATGTTTGACATTACTTTTTTGTTTTTAAGCGATTTGTAAATTGGTTGCCATCTTTTCAAAACACTAACGATAATAATGAAACCAATCAGGCCAGCTATTATTCTTATTTGTGTAGCAGCAAAAGGATCATAATCCTGCATCCCCAGTTTACTTAGCACTAGTCCAACTGCTTGACCAATTGCTCCTAAAAAGGCAAATATCAATCCCTTCACAGGCTGATTAAAACTCAGTTTGAAATTGCTATTTTTTTTGCTTAAAACAGCTAACCCAATTCCAAACATGACCAAAATCATCCCAAAAACGTGTCTTAAGATCATATGTTCTCCTAATACAATCCAACCGATAATGGCTGTCATGGGAGGAACAAGAGTCATCATTAACATGGCAATTCGAGATCCAATTATTGGATATGATTTAAAAAGAAAATAGTCTCCCAGAACAAAACCTATTATCCCTGAAGCGCTAAGCCAAAGCCATTGATGCAGACTGGCATCAGTTGGTAAAATCAGTCCTCGAAGAGCAAAATTTAATATTGAAAGAAAAACAATGGCTAATGCTAAACGAGTGATATTAACAGCTATGGTACCGACTTTTTTTGTGGCTTTTTCAAAAGCAAGAGCTGTAATGGTCCAGCAAAAAGCGGTAAATAGGGCTGCCAGTTCTCCAGGATGATTGAGAGTCATCTGTCAAAAGTAGGGAATGAAAGTCAAGAAATTAATCTAATCAAGTGAATTAATTCGAACAGCTTTTTCAATTCCTTTGATAGCTTTGATACGGCCTAACAAACTGTTCAGCTGACTGGTATCACTTACATTTAGCAAGAGTATTCCTTCGAACTTAATTTTATGCGTATGCACATTGAAAGCATTAATATGAATATTAAATTCTTTTGAAACCACATCAGTTATTTTGCTAATCATGGCCATATCATCTTTACCAGTTATTTTCAGTATCACTTCAAAATTCAACTCACTTTGCGCTTTTATCCAATATACGTTTACTTGTCTATAGGCTAAATTCTTATGCATATGTAATGCATTTGGGCATTTTTGCTTGTGAATGCTAATACCTTTATGAATAGTTATAAAGCCTGAAATTAAATCACCTAGTATGGGCGAACAACATTTTGCATAGCTAAAAATAAGATCTTTTATGATAGCACCTTCAATACTGATACTTTTCTTAAGATCTTGATCATCAATTTGTTTAGATGATTTTGGTTTAATTAATGGTTCACTTAATTTCTTTTCCTTTTCTTTTTGGGATTTAATTAATTCTTTAAGTTTTAATGCATCCAACTCCTCATTTGCAACTTTTGAGTATAGCTCCAAAGCATTGTTAAACTTATAATGATTAATTAGGAAATTAATAGTTGAATCATTAAACGGTAATTTCCAATTTCTGAATTTTCTTTTAATTATTTCTTTGCCTCTTTCAGCTTCCAAATGCTCATCCTCCTTAAGCATTCGTTTTATTTTATTTTTTGCTTTATTTGTTTTTACAAAACTCAACCAATCTATTTTTGGTTTTTGTTTTTTACTAGTTAACAGGCTAACCTGATCTCCATTTGCTAAAAGATGTTTCAAACTAACTATTTTGCCATTTACTTTAGCTCCTGAACATCGAGCTCCTAGATCAGAATGTAAACTAAAGGCCATATCTAACGCAGTTGATCCATTTTTAAGTTTGACTAAATCTCCATGAGGAGTAAAAACAAATATTTCATCGGGTTTTATTGTTGAAGTATTTGTTGCAGTTAAATCACGAAGTTGTGAATTTGGATCCTCAAATAGTTCTCTGATAGTTACCAACCAATTCTCAAACCATTGAGCAGTTTTTCCTCCTTTATATTTCCAATGAGCTGCAAGCCCTTTTTCAGCTTGTTCGTTCATTCGCTGTGTTCGAATTTGAATTTCAACCCATTTGTTAGAAGGGCTTTTAACGGTTATATGCAACGATTCATACGCATTTTCTTTTGGTAAACTGATCCAATCTCTTAAACGTTTGGCATTGGGTTCGTAAATATTTGTTATTATTGAATAAGTCTGCCAGCAGGCTGCTTTCTCATCTTTTAAAACTGATTTTAAAATTATACGAATGGCAAAAATGTCAAAAATTTGATCAAATTCAACATTTTGTTTTTTCATCTTCATCCATATCGAATGTGCAGTTTTTGTTCTCCACGTGATTTCATAATCAATTTTCTGACTGAGTAATTCTTTATGAATTGGTTCCAGAAAAGTGCTGATAAATTCATTGTATTCAGATGAAGTATTTTTTAATAATTCATTTATTGAAGCATATTCGTCAGGGTATATATAACTAAAAGCAATATCTTCAATTTCATTCTTCAATTTATATAATCCCAACCTGTGAGCTATTTGAACGTATAAATAATAGCATTCTTTGGCAATTTTAATTTTCTCAGGTTCAGCATATTCATTTAACCTTCGAATTTTGTAAACACGATCAACTAATTTGATTAGAATTGCTCTAACATCAGATACCGATGTTAAAAGAAGTTGAATGAAATTTTCTGCTTGTTTTTGGCTATTCTTAGTATCAATTGTTTCCAGCAGTACCAAATCTTCAAGTATATTAATAATTTGGGGGGCAAATTTATCTTTCAATTCTATTTTGGAAATCAACTTCAATTTATAGGAGTCATAAAGCAAAATACTAATAATTGAGCTGTAGCCAAGATAAAGTTCATTAATAGCAATTTTTGCTTTATCAATCGACTCTTGAATATGCGTGTTATTGGTATTTTTCTCACTAATGCTGATTAGTATTCGAAATGCTTCCTTTATTTTCGATTGCTCAGCTCGATTAATATTATTTCCCAAGGCAGAAATAATGGAGCGGTAACTGCTTGAAAAAGTATTTTTTTCAGTAGAAAAATTTAAAAATCGATACATAATAGTGTTATGCCTGAAGCAATGCAAATTTAGGGCAAGAAAATAGGGTGACAATGGGAGGATATAAAAGGCGAATGGGAAGCAATCTGTTCGACTACCTCCCATTCTACTTTAATTCTGCCGTAGCATCTTTAAAGCGCCAAGCTAAGCTTGTTAACCGACCTTTCTTTTCAAAGCCGAGGCTCTGATGTACAAATCTGATCTGCAGCCCGCCTACCTTTTACAATAAGCTGATTCCATCTCTCCTTTCTGACACAGTCTTACGTCAAAAACATTGCTGCTTTCATCGTCAAGTATAGATTCTTCTTTCCTCTACCTGTTACAGCTTTGGCTGCCCAAATCCCTGCTTCTTCAGGCTGATCTGCGTTAAAAACCGCGAACGGCTCTCAATCTTATAGCCCAATTTTCACATCTTCTTCTCTTTCAAGCATCTGATGCTTCCATTGCAATACCCGATAAACATGATCGCAGCCTTTCGGCCTTGTATTCATATTTGGTTGCCTGTTAATTGTTTTTGCAAACTCATAATTTCACAACCCTGGCTTCAATCGCTGGCCCTCCACACTGCCCCTTGCGAGACAAAGTCATGAACCTGACTTAAGTGTCCAAATTATTGCTAACTTTTCTGATCTTTAGTCCTGATCGGTTATCTAGTTTACTTCTTAAACTTGATGACTCAAAAATAGATTAGAAACATTTTCCCACCAAATTTTCCACCTATTAATTAGTTACAATATTCTAACAATCAATGAGTTTGTATGTTGATATGTTTATAACATCCTTAACTAAGAGAGAAACAGCGTGTTATGAGAGCCTATTTTCCACAATATTGTATAATCAGATTTGCAATTTCAGAAATGGATAATCTGTATAGCCTTTTTCATCCCCTCCATAAAAAGTATCTGTCTCCCATTCGTTTAATGGAGCATTTAGTTCAAAACGTTTTACTAAATCAGGATTCGAAATGAACGCTTTTCCAAAAGCAACTAAATCAGCGGTTTTATTTAAAATAGCATCATTAGCACTTTGTAGGCTAAAACCCCCGCTGGCAATGAGTGTGCCTTTGTAAATGGGGCGATAGAACTCAGCAACATCAGTAGCATATCCTTTGAGCTTAGAAACGTCATGCCATGGCTCAAGCAAATGCAAATAGGCTAAATTGTATTTATTCAATTCATTAATAACATAAGTGAAATGCTTTTTCGAATTTGAATCAGACATTTCCATTTTAGTTCCACTTGGTGATAAACGAAGACCAATTCTTTGGCTATTCCAAACTTCAGCAATTGCCTCAATTATCTCAAATAAAAATCGAGAACGGTTTTCAATACTACCACCATATATGTCTTTACGAATATTAGTGCCATCTTGCAGGAATTGGTCTATGAGATAGCCATTAGCTCCATGAATCTCAATGCCATCAAATCCAGCACGAAAAGCATTTTCTGCAGCAAATTGAAAATCACTTATAATTTTTTTGATTTCAATAATGGATAACTCTTTAGGTATCACAGAATCTTTATAAGTATTCCCTACATTAATAGATGCATTCATTTTTATAGCTGATGGAGCTTGAGGATGCATATTCTTTGGAAGCAAATCAGGATGTGAATAGCGACCTACATGCCATAATTGCAGAAATATTTTCCCACCCTTTTCATGTACTGCTTCACATACTCTTTGCCAGGCATTTGTTTGTTTTTTTGTATAGATTGCCGGTGTATCTGGATATCCTTTTGCAAAAGCTGAAATTTGTGTTGCCTCAGCTATGATTAAACCTGCTCCCGCTCTTTGTTGATAATATGTTGCATTTAATTTAGTAGGACTACCATCTTGTTGAGCCCGCCTTCTGGTCAATGGGGCCATTACAACTCTATTATTAAGTTGTAAGTAAGTTGTTTTATAGGGTTCGAGCAACTTTATTTTTGTCATGATTGAATTTCAAAAGGTGATTAACAAAGTCCCATGTTTCATTGCAAAAATAAACCTAAAATTTTTCTAAATTTGTAATTGACAACAATATATAATTAAACTCAGTCTAAATTAAATTTTCACTATGCCACATTACCATAAATTGGGAAAAATACCTTTAAAACGTCATATACAATTTAGAAAGGATGATGGTAGTTTGTATGCTGAGCAGTTGGTTTCTACTGAAGGTTTCTCAGATACCTATTCCTTAACTTATCATGTGCAGCCTCCGACCAAAGTATTACATATTGATTCGCCTATTGACATCGCACCCACTATTGCAATGGATAAAAATATGCAGAACCGCAGCTTTCAGGGTTTTAAGCATAAACCAATCGATGATTATTTGGAAAGCAGAATAGCTGTTTTGGTGAATAGTGACCTGTATATATTATTGGCAGCTCCTAAAAAATCAATGACAGACTATTTTTTCAAGAATTCCTCTGCTCATGAAATGGTGTTTGTTCATGAGGGTCATGGTGTTTTAAAAACCATGTATGGAAATCTTCCTTTTAAAGAAGGAGATCACATAATAATACCCAGAGGAGTAATTCACCAATTTGAATTTGTCACTGAGAATAATCGATTGTTTATTGTTGAATCTTTTTCACCCTTCCGATTCCCAAAAAGATATATAAATGATGCCGGACAATTATTGGAGCATGCACCTTATTATGAAAGAGATATAAAAAAACCAGAACAACTAATGACCTTTGATGAAAAAGGTGATTTTTTAGTAAAAATCAAAAAAGATGATTTAATTTATCCTTATCATTACGAGACACATCCTTTCGATGTTATTGGGTGGGATGGATATCATTTTCCCTATACACTTTCTATTCATGATTTTGAGCCTATTACCGGCAGGGTACATCAACCCCCTCCTGTTCATCAGACATTTGAAGCAAATGGATTTGTAACTTGTGCGTTTGTTCCAAGATTGTACGATTATCACCCTGAAGCAATACCTACGCCTTACAATCACTCAAACGTAGACTCGGATGAAGTTTTGTATTACGTAGATGGAGAATTTATGAGTAGAAAACATGTTGAAAGAGGACAATTTACCTTACATCCTATAGGAATTCCACATGGTCCACATCCTGGAGCTGTTGAAAAAAGTATTGGCGAAAAGCAGACAAATGAATTAGCCGTTATGGTCGATACTTTTAAAGCCTTGAAAATAACGAAAGAGGCTTTACAAATGGAAGATAAGGACTATTATAAAACTTGGTTAGACGATTAATTTATTGATAAGATGAACAAAAAAACAGAAGATTTTTTACCTATTGATGGGACCGATTATATTGAATTCTATGTTGGAAATGCGAAACAAGCTGCCTTTTATTACCAAACAGCTTTTGGATTTCAGCCGCTGGCCTATAGTGGTCTTGAAACAGGAAATAAGGAAAAGACCTCCTATGTATTGGTGCAAGATAAAATTAGATTAGTTCTGACAACTGCATTAATTCCTGATTCTAAAATTGCAGATCATGTAAAACAGCATGGCGATGGAGTAAAAGAAGTAGCCTTATGGGTTGATGATGCACGAAAATCCTATGAAGAAACGATAAAAAGAGGTGCACGATCCTATTTTGAGCCTCGCACTGAAAAAGATGAACATGGCGAAGTAGTGCTTGCAGGTATTTACACCTATGGCGAAACCGTCCATATTTTTGTTGAAAGAAAGAATTACAAAGGAACATTTTTGCCTGGTTTTGTGAAATGGGAACCTGCGTACCAACCTAAAGATGTCGGATTGAAATATGTAGACCATATGGTTGGAAATGTTGGTTGGGGTGAAATGAACACATGGGTTGATTTTTATTCCAATGTCATGGGATTCAAACAAATTATCTCATTTGATGATAATGACATTTCCACAGAATACACTGCCTTGATGAGCAAGGTGATGTCGAATGGAAATGGACGTATTAAATTTCCAATAAACGAACCTGCTAAAGGAAAGCGTAAATCACAGATCGAAGAATATATTGATTTCTATAAAGGAGCTGGCGTGCAGCATGTTGCTATGGCAACAGATAATATCATTCAAACAATCACAGAACTTCGTGCAAGAGGAGTTGAGTTTTTGCATGTTCCAGATTCATATTATGAAACTGTATTAGATCGAGTTGGACTGATAGAAGAAGACATAAACATTCTTAAGGAATTGAGGATTTTAATTGATAAGGATGACGAAGGCTACCTTCTTCAATTGTTTACGAAGCCTGTTGAGGACAGACCCACTGTATTTTATGAAATTATTCAAAGAAAAGGTGCTAAATCATTTGGAAAAGGCAATTTCAAAGCTTTATTTGAAGCCATCGAATTAGAACAATCAAAAAGAGGAACACTATAAAATTACGTATGATTAAAGCAAATAATCCAAAACTAAAATCCTGGCTAGCAACAAGTAAGGATAGCGATTTCCCAATCCAAAACATCCCATTTGGGATTATTAAACCGTCCGGACTAAACTCTCGTGTTGGAACACGGATTGGAGATCATATTATTGACCTCAGCGCTCTTGCTGAATTTGGCTATTTTGATAATCTTGGTTTAGGATTTAAGGACATGCTAGCCTTTAGACAATGTAAACTAAACGATTTTATTGAATTGGGGAAACCAGCTGTTCGAAACATAAGGAGTCGAATTTCAGAAATATTTGAATCCAATAGTAATATTCTCAAAAATAGTGAGAAACACAAAACCACCGTGCTTTACCAACTAAACGATGTGGAATTGCTTTTACCTGTTAATATTGGCGATTATACTGATTTTTATTCCAGTAAAGAACATGCAACCAATGTGGGCATAATGTTTAGAGATCCGGCAAATGCTCTTTTGCCAAATTGGTCTCATATGCCCGTTGCATATCATGGTCGAAGCAGTTCAATTGTTGTATCGAATACCAACATTCACAGACCAAAAGGTCAATTAAAGGGCGAAAATACTAATCCTCATTTTGGACCTACTCAACAAATGGATTTTGAACTTGAAATGGCATTTGTGGTTGGTAAAGACAGTGAATTAGGTGATTCTGTTTCTTCTCATGATGCAGAAAATTATATTTTTGGCATGTTTATTTTCAATGATTTGTCTGCCAGAGATATTCAAAAATGGGAGTATGTGCCACTTGGCCCCTTTTTGGGGAAGAATTTCGGTTCTGTTGTCTCACCCTGGATAGTTACAATGGATGCTCTTGAACCTTTCCGAACCAAAGGACCAGAGCAGGATACCCCCATCCTTCCCTACCTTTCTTTTGAAGGAGAAAAAAGTTTCGATATAAATTTAGATGTTTTTATTCAGCCAGATGGAAAAAAAGCACATCGGGTTTGTCAGTCTAATTTTAAATATCTTTATTGGAATATGAGTCAACAGCTTGCCCATCATACAGCTAACGGCTGCAATATTCAAATTGGAGATGTATGCGCCTCTGGAACAATTAGCGGACCTACAAAAGATTCCTTTGGATCGATGCTGGAATTAAGTTGGAAAGGTCAAAATCCAATTATATTCCCTGATGGTTCAGAACGGAAATTTATCGCAGATAATGACCAAATTATCATGCAAGCTTATGCTCAAAATGAAGATGTAAGAATTGGTTTTGGCGAAAGTATTACTAAAATCCTACCCACTAAATAGAAATTAATGCAAATTGATCCCAAAAATACCGATATCATTAAAATTCAAAGCATTATGGCTGGAGCCATTGCTCCCCGACCAATTGCTTTGGCCAGTACAATAAATGAAAAAGGCATTCCTAACTTATCACCATTTAGCTTTTTTAATTCATTTGGTGTAAACCCTCCAATATTGGTTTTTTCTCCCTCCAGACGCGGGCGAGATAATACTACTAAACATACGTATGATAATATTAAGAATAACAAGGAGGTAGTTATTAATGTTGTGAGCTATGATATGGTTCATCAGGTAAATTTAGCTAGTTCAGAATTTGCAGACGATGTG
>JABINZ010000071.1 GCA_018698135.1 Bacteroidota bacterium | reverse complement strand
TGAAGATTGTAAGTGGGATCAAATAACAAAAGCAGATTCCTATCTCGTTTATAGCAGAGGAAAAGAATACCAAAAAATAGCAGCCTTATTCCAGCCCGATATCAGTATCCATGCTAGCACTGCCCTTTTGAATGCTTTATTGGCCAAAACATATTATGCTGACTCAAACGATATGTTTATTGATATCTCAGAAAAGTTTTTCAGTGTTTTTCTGATTAAGAATAAAAAGTTTTTATTGTTTAACTCTTATCCTTTCAAAAAGGAAGAAGATATCTTGTATCATTTACTGAATATCAGCGAACACTTTGAATTTAACACACAAAAAGATAACTACCACTTTAGTGGATTAATTGACCGAAATTCGGCTCTTTACGAATTGCTATTCAAATACATCCGTTATCCGTTTTTCTTGCGAAAGCCAGAAAATTACAAGTACGATTCTATTTTTGAAGAGCAGTCAATGCACCCTTATTTCAAATTATTTTCATTAGCATCATGCGTATAATATCTGGTAGTAAAAAAGGAATTGTTATCCATCCACCATCTGGATTACCAATTCGTCCAACAACTGATTTTTGCAAGGAAAGTTTATTCAATATTCTCGAAAATCAAGTCTATTTTGATAAAATTAGTGTATTGGATTTATTTGCAGGAAGTGGTGCAATTTCTTTTGAATTTGCTTCTCGTGGATCAAAAGACGTTGTTGCAGTAGATAAATTTTCAAAATGTGTTGGGTTTATTCGCTCTGAAAGCATCCGACATGGACTTAAACAAATCAAGACTTTTCGCGAAGACTGTCTGAAATATTTGAAAAGAAGCGCTAAAACTTTCGATATCATTTTTGCGGATCCTCCTTATAATTACACCCAATACCACGAAATGATTGATCTTGTTTTTGGCAAAAATCAATTAAATAAAAGTGGCATGCTGATTATTGAACATGCTGAACAAATAAACTTTAGTGATCATGCTTTTTTTAAAGAGAAAAGAAAGTACGGCCAAAGTATCCTTAGCTTTTTTCAGGACAAAACAGACAAATAAATGATTCATATTAAAAAATTTGCAGTAAATCCCTTTGGCGTAAATTCACTTGTGGCCTATGATGAAACCAAAGAATGTATTGTAATTGATCCTGGCTATTCTACCGATGAAGAAAAACAAATGCTTCAATCATTCATAGAAAATGAACAGTTGAAAGTCGTTAAACTCGTCAACACACATTGCCATATTGATCACATTTTAGGAAATCGTTTTATTTGTGACACGTATCAGGTTAAACTTCATGCTCATGCAGAAGATCAATATAATATTGACTCATCAAGTCAAACAGCTATGATGTATGGGCTTCCCGAACCTAATTCACCCGATATTGATGTGTTTTTGATGGAGGGAGATACAATTGACTTTGGCAGCTCAAAGCTTAAAATACTATTAACACCCGGGCACACAAAAGGCCATATTTGTTTATATGCTGATCAGGAAAAGTTTGCTATTTGTGGCGATGTATTATTTCAGGGAAGCATTGGCCGAACCGATTTACCCGGAGGAGATTATGACACATTAATTCAAAGTATTAAAACAAAACTCTTTGTATTGCCCGATGATACCAAAGTATATTCCGGACATGGAGAAGAAACGTCAATTGGCTTAGAAAAGAGGTTTAATCCGTTTTTACAAGATAATTAAAATGTCAATATGCAATTCTCAAATTTATCATTCAGACTTGCACAAACAGTAGATCTTAAAGATATCAATTGCATTTACAACCAATCTGTTCCTTCAAGATGCTCGGTTGCAGATTTGGACGAATGGGACATGAGTCGTAGAAAAATCTGGTTTGATCACCACCATCCAAAGGATTACCCAATTTATGTTTGTTTATTGAAAGATGAGATTATTGGCTGGTTTTCGTTTAGCGCTTATCGACCTCAAAAAAGGGCACTTGCTCAGGTAGCCGAAGTAAGTTATTTCATTAAGTCTGATTTTCATGGGCAAAAGCTGGGAACACACATGATGGAATTCATTCTGCAGATTGCTCCATCCCATAACAAGAAACACCTAATTGCCATATTGCTAGATAAAAATGCAGCAAGCATTAAGTTGCTTACAAAATTTAACTTTAAGGAATGGGGACGAATGCCTTCTATCCTCAATTTTGAAGGAGAAATATGCGACCATTTGTATTATGGTTTGAGTTTAGGTTAAACTTCTCATAAACACACCCTAAGAAAATCAAATAGCACTAATACCTTCAGTTTAACCAAAAAAAAACGCAAGCTTTCACTTACGTTTTGTGTCTTTTAATAAGAAATTTACTTCCCTGTTCCTAAATTAAACAGTAATGAAAAACGAACCGTATTCTGTAAAGGACTGGTTTCACTTGCTGTTTTCTTACCCGTTGGCAGAATATAAGAAACATCCAGGTTTAGAATATTATACTTTAAACCAATACCCAACGTTAAATATTGTCGATTACCTTTTGTTTCGTGCTCATAAAAATAACCAGCTCGTGCTGCCACCATTCTATCATACCAGTACTCAATACCAAAAGCAGGATTAATCTCTCTCATTTCTTCTTTAAATCCACCTGGTGCATCACTAAAGGATTGGAAGAGACCTTGCATAACTGGAACGTCAGGATTTTTCCCCCAAAGAATGAGGAATTCTCCATTAACAAAACTATCTGGATCATAAATTGGAGAAGTAGGTACCAATAATTTATTCAAATCGAAAGTGAAAGCAAATTCATTGTATTCATCAATGTGATAATTAAAATAAGCACCAACCCGTAAATTCATTGGAATAAAATCTCTGTCAGTTTCCACTGTATAAGTAATTCGGGAACCAAGATTTGAAATATTTCCGCCAAGAGCTATATCCAGTTGTTTTCCGTCTAACTTAACAGGTTCTGGTTTCCAATATGCGGATATATCACCTGCAAAAGCAACACCTGGTTTAGTTTCTGTTCCATTTGATAAAGGAGTATTTCCTGCCAAATTAGAATAAATTAAACGCAAGGCTAAACCCAAAGAAAATGTTTCAGAAAGTTTTCGTGCATAAGCTCCATCAACAGCCAATTCATAAGGTCGAAAATCGCCTAAAAACTCACCATAATCATTTGTAAAAGTAATATCACCCAAGGAAAAATACCTAAGTGAAGCACCAAAGGCTGATTTTTCATCAATGCGAGAATAACCTGATAAATAGGATAAATTAATGTCAGGCACCAACGCTTTTAACCAAGGAACATAGGATAAGGTAAGTCCCATATTTTCTTCTGCAAATGCCAGCTTAGCCGGATTCCAATGAATTGCATTGGCATCCATGGGTAGTGCAACTCCTGCATCTCCGAGTGCTCCTGAACGTGAATCCGGAGTAATCATTAAAAAAGGAACTGCTGTAGTTACAACATTTCTTCTGCCATCGAAAGTAAACTGGGCAGATAAAGTAGAAGGAAGCAAACTTAACAGTGCAACCAAGGAAAGGAAACTTAATCCTTTGATATTTTTCATATTTTCTCGTTCAGATTGATCTACAAAAATAGTAAAACGAATCAATTGTTAAATTATTATCTAATGTACATAAATAAGTCTACCCGATTTTTGGGCAGATTCTCCTTCAGGAGTAGTAATTATTAGCCTATATAAATAAATACCAGCCTCAATAGAATTTCCATAGTCATCATAAGGAGACCAGCTAATACTTGTTTCCCGATTTCCAAAAGTAAACAAATCATCTTCAATCATTTTGATCAAATTTCCCTGCAAACTATAAATCCCTAAACTATAATGTATATCTGTTTCAGCCTGATTATGTTCAAACGAAAATGTAGTTGATCTGGAAAACGGATTTGGGTAATTGAACAAATCTTCTATCAATAACTGATCTCCAAAGGTGACCACAAAATCAATACTGGCTGTTGCTGAATTATTTTGAATATCCCATACTTTAAGCACCAGACTATGCAAGCCTTCTGTGAGATTAAAAAATTGATAATTTATTTCACCTGCCTGATAACTGTTTAGATAGGATTGGTAGTAATCATTCAATACGGTTGGATTATCATCATCCAGGAAAGCAATTATTTCGTGTCCTATCCCATTTCCTACTGTATTAATTCCACTTTCATCATAAACACGTGCTAATAATATCGGATTTTCATTGGTCAAGCCGCCTGATACAAAATTGGTGTCACCAATATATAATTCTATCATTGGCCCTAATGTATCGTAATTAATAGTATCAGCCGTACCTCCAACAACAATATTGTCGTAATAACCACTTGCTTCTATTGTGTCGTTGCAAGCATAAAAACTTATTTTTCCCTGACCATTGAAATAGGAAATATCTTTAGGTACAACAAATTGGAATGAAAAATCGCCATTAACAACAGAAGCTTTTCCTTTATAAATGATGTTTTTTCTTAAATTAAAATCACGTGCTTTGCCTGTATTGTCATTATCTAATGTTCTAAGCTTGCTCTGTTTATCGAAAATAGTTGGATATACTGTTCCATTAAAACCAGACATCTTACCACCCAGATAATCCCTGACTTCACCTTTTATTTCAACCAATTGAAAAGCTTTTAAAGTATCAGGAACGGAAGTAGCCACAACCTGATTGTCAGGTAAAGCCAACTTCATAGAGGGATCACCAAGCAAAATAAACTTTCGTGTATTTTCGTGAAAAGTTGCCCGATTCTTTGTCATTACAATTATTTGACCCAGAGTTTTATGTTTATTATCCTTCAAATCAAAAATATTACTATCATAAAGTTTATTGGTCAAGTCATTATTTGCATGTACCCATACTACACGTGAAGTTGTCAGTAAGGCTACACCTCCTCCATTTGGATTTAGTAAAACCAACTCTCCGGCTGAAACACGCTCTGGATCATCATAACGACTGAATTCACATGTTGCTGTTACAAACACAGGCAACTTATCGAAATTATCCCAAGACTTAATGTCAGCCACTTCAAGAACTCTTTCATGTGCCCAACCTACTTCTCCACCATGTCCAATATAATTAATGATTAGCGCTCCACTATTCATTCTATTGTTTATGGCTTTTGTTGCTTCTGGATATTTATGACCATTGGCAGACGCTACTTGCTCGTATGCATCCATGTATATTTTTTGTGGATTTAATAGTTTGCTTTTGTATGAGATGAGGCCAGTTAATACTTCTGATTGTTCGAAATGAGCATTTAATCCGCTATCGTCCACATCATCAGACACAAATGCAACAATGTTACGCCAATCGCCAAAGGATGGTTTTTCTGTATAATTAATAATTTTGTCAACCACATCCATAGCTTGACTGGCAGAATTCACAGGCAATCGACCAATTCCAATATCTAATTTATGATATCGGGTTGCTGAATCATCATCCCAATCTCCTTCGTTTTCGTCCAAAAATCCGTAATAATCATCCGAAGCATAGGAATATATTGGTGAGTATATTTCAAAGGATTGGTAAGTCGGAATGTCATTTGTGTTTCCTGTTAGTACATCCTTAAAATCGTATGAGGCATCACCTATCAGCAATAAATATTTTAATTCCTTTCCAGGGGCATTTTCCTGATCATATACATGTTTCACAAAATCACGGATCGCAGTTATATCCTGAGCTCCTGAGCAAAACTCATTATATACAGCTCCAATTTTTACAACTTCAACTGTATAGCCATCTTTATTTCTCCGATATTCTGCTAATTTATTAGCTGCATCAATATATTTGGGGTGGGTAATAATTATTAATTCAACATCATGAATCGCATGCAGGTTTTGATTATCTATTTTCTCAACAAAAATAGGCACTTTGGCATTTGCATGTTCAAAAGCTACATATTCAGTTAAGGCTGTATCAATTGATCGGAAATAAAAATAACCGGATTGTTTTTGTGCTAGAATCTCTTTTGGATTTTGAATGTCGGCTACATTCCAAATAGTCATATTGCTTAGTGTAGATGAAATACGATATTCTGTAACGTTAAAATTAATTGATTCAATATCCCTGAATTTCATCTGACCTGAATTCAATACTAAATTGGATGTGGCATTTAAAACAATATAATTCATCCACCCCATGGAATTACTGTTGGGCTTCAAATACGTATAGGAAAAATTGAGGTCACCACTTTTCGGGATGAAATCATTGGTTTGTGTATTTACATTACAATATTGAGCTAAATAATCAGATGTAATTGTTTTATTAAAAGATTGTGTATAGTTATTCCCATCAACCACTAATTCAAAACTATTAAAGGATGATGATCTTCCTGCTAAACTGGAAACAAACTTAACCGGATAGGACTTATTTATTGTAGGGATATTAAAAGGAAAAGATTTCTGTGTTGTTAAACTGAATTCATCTGCAAACCAATCGCGACCAGATTTAACATAATCGGTTACTTCTGTTCGCATGTTTTTTTCATAAAAAGCACGATACTGGTAAGTAGTACTGGTATAATTAGCAGCTTGAGTAAGGCTGGCTTGATTTTGCACACGATTTCCTGCTTCGTTTCCAACGGTGATAAAATAATAGGCAAAATCGCTATAGTAATTGTATTGGTGCAGAAACATTTCCTTTACATCATTGTACACCCATGGATGAGGCCCTTGTGCATAAAACAAAATGTAATCTGATTTATCAAAAGAATTATCGGCCTGACCAGCAACATAAATTGCATTTTCCTGCAAATCATCAGGACGCTCAACAAAATTTGGTTGAGGAAGCATGCCTCCTCCATTGCCAAAAATTCGAATGTTCTTGGGATTAATTGAATTTACATCAATGCCCATATCTTTCAGCATATCATAACCAATGCGATAAACACCTGATTCTGTAACTTTTACTTTATACCAACTACCACTTGATAAAACTGAATTTGTTGTTGCTCTTTTACTAACCACAGTTTTATCAATAGCAGGACTACTGGAAACATTCAATGTAAAACTAATTAAACGTTCAAGCTGATTTGTTTCTTCCGCCAATCGGAAAGGAAATATCAAAATATCAGCAAATACTTCTTTAGCGGCATAAGATTTAGAAGAATTTATCTGAAAATCCTGTTTAATATCGAAATTAATATAAGGGCTTTTATTTATCTGTTCTGTAACAATATTTGTAATCTCAACCTGTATAATTCCATCCAAATTAAGCGGAATTGACTCAAAAATATAGGGCATATTACTCTCTGCATCAGGATAATAGGCACTCTCAAAGCTTTGAACAAGCTGCTGCATACCAGTCCTCTCATTATATTTGGAAATTTCTTGCCAATTAATCCTTTTATTAATTGCTATTTCTTGTGAAAATCCTTGTATATTAGCTGTTGATAAAAAAAGTATTATAATAATAGATATAATTGTCCGTTTTTTATAAATATCAATCGGTTGGTTCATCATTTATTATTTTTATTCATTAAACGAAATTAATTCGTTAAAATTGTGGCTCAAAATAAGTCCTAAGTGAAAGTTATATGAGAAAGCTTTTATTTGCAATTTTACTACTAATTCAAGGATTATACCATTCCTATGGACAAGACCCTCATTTTACCCAATTCTACGCAAATCCCTTATTTTTAAATCCTGCCATGGCTGGATCTGCCATGCAACACCGTGTCATTTCCAATTATCGCAATCAATGGCCCAATATTTCAGGAGCTTATGTTACATATGCAGCATCTTATGACGGATTTTACGAAGAAATTGCAGGAGGTTTAGGTTTTCAGGTTATGTATGACAAAGCAGGTGAAGGAGATTTATCGACTACTTCAGGAAGTTTTATGTACTCATATCACCTTGCTGTTTCAAGAAAGTTTGCCATCAAAGCCGGGCTTCAAGCACAGTTTATGCAAAAAAGCATTGACTTCTCCCGCCTTTCCTGGTTTGATATGATAGAACCACGTGCAGGTTTTGTAAATGGTACTGCAGAACCTTATCCTGATAATGGGTTTTATAAATCTAAATTGGTCACTGATTTTTCAGCTGGTTTAGTTGGCTTTACTGAAAAATTTTATGTAGGTGTTGCAATGCATCACATCAATCAACCAAATTTATCTTTTTACGAAAGTAATCAAAGCATCATCCCAAGGAAATTTACAGCACATTTGGGCATGCAACTACCTTTGGATAATGAACGTAAACCAAAACATTATTTTTCACCCAATGTTTTGTTTATGCAACAACACAATTTCGCTCAGTTTAATATAGGCGCTTATTATATAAAGGATTTCTTGATTGCCGGTGTTTGGTATAGACACACATCTGTTGGAACAGAAGGTTTTATGGCATTGATCGGTTTAAAAAAGGATCCATTTAAAATTGGATATAGCTACGATTTAACCAATACAGATGTTCGGATTGGTTCAATCAGCAGTCATGAAATTTCAATTTCTATTGAATTCAAGACCTACAAAAGTCCTCCACAGAAGAAATGGATTAAATTAATTTGCCCCGGATTCTGATAGTATTATAATTTTTTGATATAATTTTGCGTTACGTAACTATAAAAAGTAAAATCTGCATCATGAAAAAGATATTTCAATTACTATTTTTAGCAAGCCTTACAATACTTATTTTAGGCTCCTGCTCTAAAGAAAGATCCAGTACCACCGGCTGGAAATATAATGATGTGAAATGGGGTGGATTCGAAAAGCATGAATATAAAGGTCAGGAAACCGGACCTAATTTAGTATTTATACAAGGTGGTACCTTTACCATGGGACAAGTCGAAGGCGATGTAACCTATGATAACAATGCATATACACGTAGAGTAACTGTATCGTCATTCTTTATGGATGAAACCGAAGTAATGAATATTGATTACCGCGAATATTGCTATTGGTTGCTTCGTGTATTTGTCGATTATCCTGAAGTATACGAGCAAGCTTTACCTGATACCAATACATGGAGAAACAAATTAGCTTTCAATGAGCCAATGGTCATGTATTATTTCAGACATCCAAATTATAATGACTATCCTGTTGTTGGCGTTAATTGGATTCAGGCATCTGGTTTTGCTGCTTGGAGAACTGATCGTGTGAATGAAATGATTATGATTAGAGAAGGTTTCCTTAAGCCTAATCCAGATCAGATCAATGAAGACAATTTTAATTCAGAAGCTTATTTGGCTGGCCAATACGAAGGCTTGGTTAAAAAGAAAGTAAAGAGCTATAGTACAACTGCAAAAGAAAGAAGAGTTAAAATGGAAGATGGTATTTTATTACCAGCTTATCGTTTACCAACTGAGGCTGAATGGGAATATGCAGCATTGGCACAAATTGGTGATGCTTTATTTGAAAATGTTAATACCCGTAGACAATATGCATGGGCCGGACATTCATTAAGAAAAACGGATACAAAATATAGAGGAAAAATTCTCATTAACATGCGTAGAGGAAAGGGTGACTTGATGGGTACTGCAAGTGAACTTAATGATGCAGAATCAAGAACAGCAGCAGTTCGCTCCTATTGGCCTAACGATTATGGCTTATATAACATGGCTGGTAACGTTAGCGAATGGGTTCAGGATATTTACAGACCTCTTTCACTTGAAGATATTGTTGACTTAGATCCTATGAGAGGAAATGTTTTTCAAGTACCTGCTAAAGATGAAGACGGATACCTTCTTGAAAAAGATAGTTTAGGACGTATTATTTACAGAGATGTAACCCTTGAAGAAAATATTGATAGAAGAAATTACCGCGATGCCGATAACATTGGTTATTTGGATGAAGCGAATTACGAAGCAGGTGCTCAAATGTATGATTATGGTATTTCTTCATTGGTAAACAATAAAGCCCGCGTATACAAAGGTGGATCATGGTGGGATCGTGCCTACTGGCAAAACCCTGGTACCAGAAGATATTTGGATGAAGAGCAGAATTTACCGGTTCTCGGTTTCCGCTGCGCAATGGTTTCAGTTGGTGAAGCTAAAAAACATTCACGCAATTTCTAATTAAGATCAAATACACAAAAAACAGATTTATGAAATTTGGTAAAATTCTTTTATTCGTTTCTTTGTTTGTTCTCGGAATTGCCTTGAGCTCACAAGCACAATTATTTTATGGGTTTAAAGGTGGTTATACCGGATACAAACTATCTGGAGATACCTATGGTGGAATCAATTCCCTCAAGAGTCCTTCAGGAGGAGCAATCTTAGGATATAAAATGAAAATTGATTTTAGCATACAAGGAGAATTTCTGTATGTAAACAAAGGTGTTCATCAACTATTTACACATCAAAAAACAGTTCATTCATTTGAAAGTGATACCACACCTGTTACAATATTGGATACCAAGAAATACGATAACTCCCTTACCTTATCTTATATTGAAGTTCCCATTTTGTTTAAGAAATCATTTTCCTTTAAAGGAGGCGTTTTCCCATATGACAGAAAAACGGGCAAACTCGATTTAGATATTTTTCTAGGCCCCTATATGGGATACCGCTTTGGATCATCTAACAAGCTAACCACTGTATGGAAACAAGATGTAACTATCTATAATAACACAACAGCTGGTGTTGAAGCGAATTATGATACCACTTCATTTTTCATTGGTCAGGATGTTACAATAACTCGAGTCGATACATCTTTTCCAGAAGCTTTATTTCTTAATTACATTCCAAAAGATAAGCCATCTATTTCTGGCCTGAGTTCTTTTGATGCTGGAATAACAGCAGGTATTGGTTTTAGTTTAGAAATTTCAGAGAATTCAAAGTTTACAATTGATGCTAGATACTCTGTAGGAATATTATCAATCGACAAAACCTATTTCAATGATGTTGAATATGAGTTTTCACCATCAACTACTGGAGACTTAACTATTGCAGGAAACAAATTTGCTATGGTTGAAAGAAGAACAAAAGTAGATTTGAAAAATACAGGAATGGGTGTATATGTTGGTTATATATATTTTCTAAGATAAGAGCACAAATTCAAATAAAGAAAAAGCCCTCAGAATATTATTTCAGAGGGCTTTTTTTATGTCTTATTCAGAACTTACATCTTCACTGGGCACTTCATTTACTTCATCTTCAACGACCACTTCTTCCGCCACTTCTTCTTCGATTTCTCCTCTCATGGCTTCTTCAACTGCTTGTTCAATATCTTCTGCTTCCTGTGCATTTGTACTTTCAGTTTGTTCAGAATTACATGCAGCAAAGAAAATCATGCTCATGATAATAAGCATTGCAAAAAGTTTTTTCATAAAAATAATTTTAATTTATTATTAAATAAGTGATTACAAAGTACGTTAAAATGGAAGAACAAATTATTATTTTTTTCGAAATGATATTCTGATAGGAACACCATTAAAACTAAACTTTTCCCTTAACTTATTCTCTAAATAACGTCTGTATGCATCTTTAACATATTGAGGATGATTACAGAAAAAAGCAAAAAATGGAAATGATGCAGCGATTTGAGTTACATATTTAATTCGAACAAATTTTCCTTTAACAGCTGGAGGATGAAACTCATTTATAGCTTCCAACATTACCTTGTTTAATTCAGAGGTAGATATTTTCCTTTTTCTATTTTCAAAAACTTCCAATGCTGTATCGAGAGCTTTCATGACTCTCATTTTAGTCAAGGCTGATATGGTAATAATAGGTACATCGTTGAAAGGTGCCATCTTCTTTTTAATAGCAGTTTCATAATCTTTTGCTGTGTTGGTCTCTTTGTCAACCAAATCCCATTTATTCAACAAAATAACTAAACCCTTTCTTCTTCTCTCAACCAGGCTCATAATACTTTGATCCTGACTTTGAATTCCATCTTGTGCATCAATGAGCATAAAACAAACATCCGATTCGTCAATTGCTTTGACTGCACGAATCACGGAGTAAAACTCAATATCTTCATGCACGGAACTCTTCTTTCTTAATCCAGCCGTATCGATAAGGGTAAAACGTTTACCAAATTTATTATAATCAGCATGAATAGAATCGCGAGTGGTTCCAGGAATAGTTGAAACAATATTTCGATCTGCTCCTAACAAGGCATTCACAAAAGTAGATTTCCCTACATTAGGTTTGCCAATAACAGCAATTTTCATCAAATCCTCATTGTTAGCTTCACTTACTTCATCTTCATCTCCAAATAGTTCAACAACTTTATCAAGTAGCTCCCCAGTTCCTGATCCATTAATGGATGAAACAGGAATTACCTCTTTAAAACCTAGTGAGAAAAACTCGTATGTATCGTTTATTCGCGCATGATTATCCGTTTTATTGGCTACAATAACAATGGGTTTCTTAACTTTTCGCAAGTAGGCAGCAAAAGTTTGATCTTGACTTGTAATCCCCACACTGGTATCAACCATAAACAAAATTACATCGGCTTCTTCAACAGCAAATTCGACTTGTTTCCTGATTTCAATTTCAAAAATATCATCTGAATTTTCTACATAACCACCTGTATCAACTACAAGAAATTCTCTGCCTGACCAATCAGAGTATTCGTATTGACGATCTCTGGTTACTCCACTAATATCATCAACAATAGCTTTTCTGCTTTCAACCAAGCGATTAAACAAGGTTGATTTCCCTACATTAGGTCGTCCAACAATAGCAAGCAGTTTACTCATATCATATTATTAATAGCTGCAAAATTACTCATTTAAATCTTGTCGCTGATTTCAATTCTATTGATCGTATAAAAAAAGAGACTGCCTCTTTAATCTTAGCGACAGTCTCTTTTGTATTTAGCAGGAATTTACCTAGTACATTCCTCCACCCATTCCTGGATCCATTGGAGGCATTGGAGGTGAATCCTCTGGAATATCAGAAATAACACATTCTGTGGTTAAAACCATACCAGCAACTGATGCGGCATTTTCCAAAGCAATTCTGGTTACTTTAGTTGGATCAATAACACCTGTCTCATATAAATTTTCATATGATTCAGTTCTGGCATTGTATCCAAAATCACCTTTACCTTCTTTCACTTTCTCAAGTACAATAGAACCATCGTTACCAGCATTGGTTACAATAATTCTGAGCGGACTTTCGATTGCTTTGCGGATAATCTGAATACCTGTTTTTTCATCGAGGTTGTCAAATTTCACTTTATCCAATACAGGAAGAGCACGAATATATCCAACTCCACCACCTGGGATGATACCTTCTTCAACCGCTGCGCGTGTTGCATTCAATGCATCGTCAACGCGGTCTTTTTTCTCTTTCATTTCGATTTCGGAAGAAGCACCAACATAAAGTACAGCAACACCACCAGCTAATTTAGCTAAACGCTCTTGCAGTTTCTCTTTATCATAATCAGAAGTTGTTGTTTCAATCTGAGCTTTAATCTGACTGATTCTAGCTTCGATATCTTCTTTCTTTCCTTTACCGTTTACAATTGTAGTATTGTCTTTGTCGATGGTTACTTTTTCGCAAGTACCTAGATAGGTCAAATCAGCATTATCCAGGTTATAACCTCTTTCTTCAGAAATAACAGTACCACCCACAAGAATGGCAATATCTTCAAGCATTGCTTTTCTTCTATCACCAAAACCAGGTGCTTTAACAGCAGCAACTTTAAATGTACCTCTGATTTTATTTACTACTAATGTTGCTAATGCTTCACCTTCGATATCTTCAGCAATAATCAGAAGTGGCTTACCCGTTTGAACAACTTTCTCAAGAACAGGAAGTAATTCCTTCATGTTTGAGATTTTCTTGTCATAAAGTAAAATATATGGATCTTCCAATTCAGTTTCCATTTTTTCTGAATTGGTAATAAAATAAGGTGATAAATAACCTCTATCGAACTGCATACCTTCTACAACATCAACATACGTTTCTGTTCCTTTGGCTTCTTCAACAGTAATAACACCTTCGTTTTGCACTTTTGCCATGGCCTGAGCAATCAGTCCACCAATTTCATCATCATTATTTGCAGAAATTGTTGCTATTTGCTTAATTTTTTCGTTGTTGTCTCCAACAGGATTTGACATTGCTCCTAATTCTTTAACAACAGCTTTAACTGCTTTGTCAATTCCTCTCTTAAGATCCATTGGATTAGCACCTGCAGTAACATTTTTTAATCCCTCGGTTATAATGGCCTGAGCAAGAATTGTTGCTGTGGTAGTACCATCACCAGCAGCATCAGATGTTCTGGATGCAACTTCCTTAATCATTTGAGCACCCATGTTTTCAATACTGTCTGCCAATTCGATTTCTTTAGCCACTGTAACACCATCTTTTGTTACTTGAGGTGAACCAAATTTTTTATCGATAACTACATTTCTACCTCTAGGGCCTAATGTTACTTTAACTGCATTTGCCAATGCATCAACACCTTTCTTTAAATGATCTCGTGCGGCTGAATCAAATTCAATATTCTTTGCCATATCTCTATTCTTTTTTTTATTTATTAATTATTAGATAACTGCAAGTATATCTGATTCTTTCATAATAAGATAATCAGTACCATCAATTTTAATTTCTGTACCTGCATACTTTCCATAAAGTACTACATCACCATTTTTAACTGTAGTTGGTTCATCTTTCGTACCAGGACCTACTGCGACAACTGTACCTTTTTGTGGTTTTTCTTTGGCTGTATCAGGAATAATAATTCCAGAAGTGGTTGTTTCTTCAGCCTTTGCGGCCTCAATTATAACCCTGTCAGCTAATGGTTTAATATTTAATGCCATTTGACTTTTAATTTTAGATTTAACAATAAATTTTACTATCATCTGGCAATTATCACATTATATGCCAAAAGCTTATTTGGTCAATTTTGCATAATGAAATGCATTCCCTCGTCATTTTGTCAGACCTTCTCTGAAGCTAAAAACGAATATGCTTCTTAAAACCTGAGTTCGGGATAAGCTTTGCTCACAGTTTCAGATGATTAGTTCATAGACAACTCCAATTTTCGAAGTACTATCTGGATAATTCCTGCCCGACTTTGTCATTCAGGCGAGGCAAGGAAATTTGAGAAAGTATATGGGCTAATCATCGAAACCCATGAATGGGAAAGCTAATTGTACATCATCTTTGAACTTAAAATCACTTGAAATAGCATGCTATAACTTCAGGATTTTAAGCCAAATCTAACCTGCCCGAATAAATCCGTTCAGGCGGGTGCCCCATTAGTTTTCTGTGCGTTAAATCTTATCCCGAACTCAGGTTTAAAGTAAAATGTCAAGAATTTGATTAGGATGATCGATCATGTAATCAGGACTCAAAGCGCTTAACGATTGCTTTGTTCGATAGCCCCAGCTAACTGCAATCACTTTCATAGAAATACTTTGAGCTGCTAATACGTCAGCATCCCCATCTCCTACGAAAATCACTTCATCTGCTTGAAGACCCAACTCGTCCAGAACGAAGCGAATGGAAGCAGGATGTGGCTTGAGTGGCCTTTCGGGTATAGCTCCAGCTACAACACTGAAATGCCAGTTTGATAACAACTGGCTTACTAAGGTTTGTGTACTTGTTTGAACTTTGTTAGATAATACAGCAAACACATACTTTCGTTTACTTAGTTGGTTTAACATCTCATCTACACCATCATAAAGAGCTGTTTTATCAAGCCATCTTGTGGTATATTCTTCTCTCATTTCTGAAACAAGCAAATCCAAATAAGGCTTTTCTCTAAATTCTTCAGGAACTGAATGCTTGACTAAATCAAACAATCCATGACCAACTAGTGCACTGCACTTTTTTGTTGTAATTATAGGATGATCGTGCGTTTTTAGTATATGGTTTAAGGAATCTTTAATATCCTCTATACTATTAATTAAGGTGCCATCTAAATCAAAAATGACACCTTTAATTTTTCGTTTGAATGTATTCAATATTTTACTAGAATCTGAATCCTACAGTCATTATCAGATTGGTTCCTTTTATATCTTTTGTTGCAGGATCTACTTCAACAGAACTTAATATATAAGGTATCTCATATTCATTGGTAACAAATCTTTGCCATGCCAAATCAACATAATAGGCTTTTTCTCTTAATCCCAATCCAAGTGAATAAATCGTATAAGATCTATCTCCATTCTCTGGCTCATACTGGGGATCATACGGTGATTGATTGATAGCATAACCTCCTCGAAGAGCAAATATGCCAATTTTGTATTCTCCACCAATACGAATATTATTGGCTGCCTTGTAAAACTCATTTACGTTTTTATTTTCATAGGTAAATGGATAATCATTGGAGGATAAAATGGCCGTACTATAATCAATATACTCATAATCAATTGATATAAATCCACTTTTTCCTGCAATAATAGCTAAACTAGCAGTTGCCTTGAAAGGAGTAGTTGCATTGTATTTAAATTTACCTTCAATAGATTCAGGATCTGTTATCGTGGTATCTAATTCCGAGGTAATTTGTTCGTAATACTGTTCTGTTACCCGATAAAAAGTTGGAGACATAATGCTTCCACCAATTCGGATATATTTATGTGGTTTGACAATAATTCCTAATCCTGCATTAAAGCCAACTGCACTTACATCCAATTCGCTTTCATATTCAGATGACAAATAATTACTTCCTGCAAGGAGGTTGTTCTCATTAAATGAAAATGAATTAATATAATCGACAAATGGGATTCCTACTTTTGCACCCAAATATATAATGTTGGAATAATTAGCTGCATAAGCAAAGTTCATATCGTATGCAGAACCGTGAGAGGCCGAGCTCTTATTCTGAGCAATTTCATAATTTGAAACAGAGTCTCCTAAAGCACTAAAATATGATTTAGCCATATTGGGATTATTAATGAGCCATGTTTGATAGGCTAACCAAGTAACATTTGGAAGTTGGGATGGAGTTCTTCCTTCAGCACTTTCTACATAATAATCCAGTATTGATGATTTTGTATTTTTTCCAGCATAATAACTTCTACCCAGAAAACTATTTGTCCGATTAATGCCAAATGCAAACGTATTAGAGACCCAGCCGTCAGTAACAACTTTGCCATTAACTCTATTGATAGTCGGAAAAACGAAACCCATGCTGGGAATGCTCAACTGGTTTCTTACTGTTTTGTCTTCATTGCCTAAATAGGATGAACTTGTGTTTATTCCATTAAAAGCTGCAGAAATCAAATATTCTCCACGTCTAAAAAAAGCTAAACCTGCAGGATTGATTACAGATGAAAAATAATTTGCTCCAACTGCTCCCATGGCATTACCAACAGCTGCACTTCTGGCATCTGATTGATATAGATTTTGTGAAAGTTGAAGAACTTGCAGGTCGTATTGACCAAAGACTCCTATTGTTCCCAACATGATTAAAACTGGGACTATCAGTAACTTTTTCATATTTTGATTTAATTATCTTCTGTTTGGTGAACTACTTCTTGAACTGGATGATGAACCAGAGCTTTTTGAGCTGGATGACGAACTTGAACTTCGTGAGCTGGATGATGAACTTCTGGCACTTGATCCTGAACTGGAGCTTCTGCTTGGTGATGAATAAGATCTTGAACTACTACTTCCACTGCTACTCTTACTTGGACTTGAGTATGTTTTAGAAGAAGATGAGGATGAACGGCTGCTTGAAGAACTTGGTGATGCAGTACTTCTGTTGCTACTTCCACTACTTGAACTTGGTTTTGAATAACTTCTTGATGTTGAAGTAGATGATCTTGGTGTACTGCTAGAACTTCTTGTACTTGTTCCTGAACTTCTGCTTGGAGATGAATAACTGTTGTTATTTGACTTATTCTCACTTCCTCTTGATGGTGTTGAATACGTTCTATTCGTTGAAGAACTTGGCTTTGTGGTTTGAGTATTTGTTTTACTTGAAGTTGAACTTCCTCTATTATAACCACTGGTTCCAGAATTATTTCCTTCAGGTCTGGTGTAAGTTCTTGTAGATGTATTTGATTTTGTTGGAGTGGTTGTACTTGAATTCCCTGGACGTGTATAGTTATTACTTGAAGGATTCTTTTCAGTACTTACCCTTGTACTTGAACCAGTATTGGTATTAACATCTCCTTTTGTTGTACTTGTATTCAAATCATTTCTACTTGATGTAGTTGTATTTGAAGAACCAGTCTGACTTGTGGTGCCAATTGTACTATTTCTATTTTCATCATTAATACTTCCAGTACCTTTACTTACATCCTTGTGAATGGTTGTACCTGCACCTCTGCTTGTTGTTGATGTTCCGGCTGGAGATACAGTTGATTTGTTATCAACACTCACTCGTTCATTAATATTGTCTTTTGTTCTATCAGGACTGTTTTGAGTACTCGTTCTAGGATAGGAACTACCACTTCCGGTCATTGTTGCTCCTGTTGATGTAGATGAAGTTCCTCTTAATGAATTATCTGATTTTGTATTTGGATCTTCACTTTCTCTTCTCGAACCAAAATAATCTTCAGTTCTTACATCCCTGCTAGACACATGGCTTCCAACACCTTGGCGTGGACCATAATAGGTTTTACCTGAGGCAATTGGATTGTTGTAATAATATTCATTGTTGCTTGAATATCCATCCCAATAGCCATTGTTGTAACCGTTGTTATATCCCCAATAGTAGGAGTTATATCCATAGTTATAATGATGTCCATAATAATAGGGATGATGATGGTGGTGATTATAATACCCATAGTTATGATAATATGAGCCATAATAAAAAGGATCATAATGAGCATATCCGTATCCGTAGTTCCAATAGAAGCTACTATTCCATCCACCATAATATGGATTGTACCAATAAGGATCGTAAAAGAATGGATCGTAGTAACTAAAAGATACATATGGACGATGAAATCTTCTTATTCTTTTGGTATAAGCGTAATCGTAGTCATAATAATCGTAATCATCATATACATCTACATTATCATAATAATTATTTGTAATGTATGTATCACCATTTTCATCCTGATAATACTCAGAATCTTCTGTATCATAATATTGATCGTAGCCATTGCTTTCATTTTCAACGACCTGTTCTTGCTGAACTATTGTTTTTTCTTGTACAATAACCTTGGTTTTCTCAATAACAACTACTTCGCTTACAACTTCTGATTCATCAAAATAGACATCATCATAAGATGTAAGGTTTTTTGTATTTGAGCAACTACTTAATATTATTCCAGAGACGACTAGTAAGGAGACTACTTTTAACGTTTTCATAACTAAGTGTTTTAATTGTGCTCAGAAAAATTTTATCTTTGCTGTTATTGAAAAAACAAAAACTATTCCAAATATAACAATAGAATGGCAAAGAAAATAACTAGCAGACAACAGGATTACTCACAGTGGTACAATGACCTTGTGAAAGAAGGGCAATTGGCAGAGCATTCTGCTGTGAAAGGATCAATGGTTATTAAGCCTTACGGATATGCCATTTGGGAAAATATCCAGTCAGATCTTGACCGAAGATTCAAGGAAACAGGCCACCAGAACGCTTATTTCCCACTTTTTGTGCCAAAATCATTCCTAAGTAAAGAAGCCGCTCATGTAGAAGGTTTTGCAAAAGAATGTGCTGTAGTTACACATTACAGATTAAAAACTTCGGAAGATGGAAAATCAATAGTTGTTGATCCGGATGCAAAATTAGAAGAAGAATTAATTGTTCGACCAACTTCTGAAACTATTATTTGGAATACGTATAAAAACTGGATTCAGTCTTATAGAGATTTACCCTTGTTGATTAATCAATGGGCCAATGTGGTTCGCTGGGAAATGAGAACACGTCTTTTTCTGCGCACTTCAGAGTTTTTATGGCAAGAAGGTCATACAGCTCATGCCAGCTCTCAAGAAGCAGTTGCTGAAGCAAGATTGATCCTTGATATTTATGCAGATTTCGCTGAAAATTATTTGGCCATACCTGTTCATAAAGGTTTGAAAACTGTAAATGAACGATTTGCAGGTGCTGTTGACACTTATTGTATAGAAGCTCTGATGCAAGATGGGAAAGCACTTCAAGCAGGTACATCACATTTCCTGGGTCAAAATTTTGCAAAAGCATTTGATGTAAAGTTTCAAAGCAAAGAAGGCAAACAGGAATTGGTATGGGCAACATCATGGGGTGTATCTACCCGACTGATTGGTGGCTTAATTATGGCTCATTCTGATGATCATGGATTAATTCTTCCTCCAAATGTTGCTCCAATTAAAGTAGTTATTGTTCCTATTTACAAAACAGATGAAGAATGGGCAAAGGTTGATGAGGTTGCAAAAAGAATCACAAAAGAATTAAAATCCTTAGGCATTTCTGTTAAATACGATGATGATGATAATAGAAAGCCAGGATGGAAATTTGCAGAATATGAATTAAAAGGGGTTCCTTTACGAATTGCAATTGGGCCAAGGGATGTTGAAAAAAACAGTGTGGAATTAGCCAGACGAGACACCCTGACGAAAGAGTTTGTATCAGCTGATAATCTTGGACAATACATTTCAGATTTACTTCCTGTAATCCAGAAAAGTATTTTCAACAAAGCGTTAAAAAATAGAGAAGAAAATACCCATAGTGCAAACAGTTATGACGAATTGAAAGACATTCTGAAAAATAAAGGTGGTTTTGTTTGGGCAAATTGGGACGGTACAACCGAAACTGAAATAAAAATTAAGGAAGAAACAAAAGCTACCATTAGGTTTATTCCTTTGGAAGAAGAAAAAATAGAAGGAAACTGTATTTATTCAGGAAAAGCCGCAAAACATCGGGTAGTATTTGCTAAAGCATATTAAAATTAATTATTTCATGAGCACGAATCCAGAACCATTACCACAGGATAGTAAAATCCTTGAATCATTTCTGAAAAAAGCAGATTCAAAACAAGATATATACGTGTATACATCTAAAGCTTTTGAATTAATTAAAACTGAAATAAAAACTGCAAGCGAATGGATCAATGAGTACATCAAACGCAAAGAAGTTGCTGTTAATGTGAATATAAAATATCAGGATCACGGCAAATATGAAACTGAAATGAAATTTGCAGGAGATACATTATTCTTTATTATGCATTCCAATGTATTCACATTTCCTCCGGAGCATTTTATTTTCAAAACTGATTATGTTAAACAAGACCCTTCCCGAGCATATTGTGGCATGATCCTCATCTATAATTTTTTGTCCGACTCCATTAAATACAATAGAGTAAACGATTTGGGTTATTTGTTGGGGCGTATATTTATTAATAAGGAAGGGCATTATTTTATGCAAGGAAAAAGACAATATAGTTTTTTGCATAGAGATTTTTCGCGTTTGATTTTTGATCATGCGGCTGTTCGAACAATCGTAGAATCGGCTGTTACTCAAGCTATTGAATTTGACTTATTTGCACCACCTATTGATTCTATTCAGCAAATTTCTTTAATGGAGAAGATACAAGCCACAGGCAATATCGCATTAAAAACCGGTAAGCGAATGGGCTTTGATCTCGATCCTCGGGAGCATGATGACGATATCAATATGAAGATAAAATAATTAGACTCGATCGTAAATCATAAATGAATAATCAAACGGATTATTTACATCCTTATTTCGATTATTTGTTGAAATACACGTCCATTCATTCCAATTGATTTCTGGGAAAAATGTATCTCCATCATTAATTAATGTATGAATACGGGTTAAATATAATCGATTGGCAATTTTTATTGTTTGCTTATAAATGTTTCCACCACCTATTATAAATATTTCTTCTTCCTTATTTGCTTTTGCAAAACCAATGGCTGATTCTATAGAATTAAAAACAATAGTTCCTTTTAGTTTTAAATTCTTTTCATGACTTACTATCAGGTTTACTCGATCAGGAAGTGGTTTACTTACGCCAAATTCATGAAAAGTTCGCCTTCCCATTATCACATGATGGTTTTTAGTTACCCTAAAGAAATACTTCAAATCTTCAGGCATGTGCCATGGCATTCCTCTATTACGTCCAATTACATTGTTTTCAGATAAGGCAGCAATAAGTGAAACTCTCATTATTTATTGCGCTCTAATAGTAAATAGGAATAGCCCAATGGATTGCTTTCACTTTTAGGATGATCTTCTCTTGAAACCTCTGTCCATTCAGCATAGTTAATTTCTGGGAAAAACACATCTGCATCATAAACTTGATGCACTTTTGTAAGATAAAGTCGATCAGCAATTGGCATAAACTGATTATAAATCATTCCCCCTCCAATAATAAAACATTCTTCATCGGGCGGGCAAAATTTCACAGCTTCATCAATACAATAAACCGTTTCTGTACCTTCAAACTTTTCAGTGGCAACATCAGTAATCACAATACTGGTTCGATTGGGTAAAGGTCTTCTGGGTAAAGACAAATAGGTGTTTTTCCCCATTATTATTTTATGACCAGTGGTTAACTTTTTAAACCTTTTTAGGTCGTCAGAAATATGCCACAATAAATCATTGTTCTTTCCTATTGCATTATTTTCTGCTATGGCTACTATAATTGAAATCATATTTTAATTCATTAAACAGCTATGGGTGCTTTAATGTGTGCATCAGGATCATATCCTATGAGTTCAAAATCTTCAAACTTGAAATCAAAAATATCCTCTACATCAGGATTAATTTTCATTAAAGGTAAAGATTTAGGAGTTCGACTCAATTGAAGTTTGGTTTGTTCCAAATGATTAATATACAAATGCGCATCACCAAAAGTATGCACAAAATCACCAGATTCTAATCCACAGACCTGTGCCATCATCATTGTGAGCAAAGCATAAGATGCTATATTAAATGGAACACCCAAAAAAACATCCGCACTTCGTTGATACAATTGACAACTCAGTTTTCCATCGGCTACATAATACTGAAACATAGCATGACAAGGAGTTAAAGCCATTTCATCTAATTGGCCAACATTCCAGGCATTCACTATAATTCTTCTTGAATCCGGATTGTTATTTATGGTATCAACACATTTTTGGATTTGGTTAACAGTTGTTCCATCTCCTTTAGGCCAGCTTACCCATTGCTCACCATAAATTGGCCCCAAATCACCATTCTCATCTTTCCAATCATCCCAAATGCTTACACCCTGGTCGTTTAAATATTTCACATTGGTTTCTCCTTTCAAGAACCAAAGTAATTCATGTATGATGGATCGTAAATGCAATTTTTTTGTCGTCAATAACGGAAATCCTTTTGACAGATCGAACCGCATTTGATACCCAAATACACTTTTCGTCCCTGTTCCTGTTCGGTCTGATTTTTCAATACCATTTTGGAGAATATGATCGAGCAGATCAAAATATTGTCGCATACTTAACTTATTGACGTTTTGGTTTTTGAAAAACAGATTCAGCAAATTCTTTAATGAGTTTGAAACTTTCTTTCTCTGCTTCAACAAAACCCATATGGCCAGTTCCATGCAATATTTCCAACCTCACTTTTGGTGCTGTATTAGCTTGCTTCTTCACCTTATCAATGGGAATTCTGGAATCCTGATCGCCAGCAATCATCAGAACAGGGATACGTAGTTTTGTCAATGAAGCCAAATGATCATTACGATCTCGCATACCTCTTAGTGACGAAATTGCCCCTTCCTTGGATGTGCTGATTGCTATTTGCTTTAGATTATTAATTTCTGCTGGAAATTTTTCAAGATTATCCTTTGCAAATAATGTTTCTGTAAAATTTCCTAGAAATTCCAAATGATCTTTCTCAACTATCTCAATAGTCCGATCTCTATTAATCTTATCTTCATCAGAATCGGCCTCCACATGTGTATGGAACAACACCAAACCTCTTAAAAGCCGTGAGTATTTTGACGCAAAATCAATAGCAGCATAGCCCCCCATAGAATGGCCAACCAATAAACATTTGTGAATTCCAAGAATTTCGAGTATTGTTTTAACTTCTTCAGCAATCATTTCCATCGATTGATTATCTGATACCACAGAGGACCGACCATGACCTGGCAAATCCAAACTAATTATCCTGTATTTTCCATTTAATTTATCGGTGAACTTATCCCAGATTTCGTGTGATTCAAGAAATCCATGAAGGAAGACAATAGCATCGCCTTGACCATCATCAATAAAAAATATTTCGGGTGCTTTTCTTTCCATATTAATGTAGAATTATTATTTCTATGCTATACGAATTTAGGTATTTTATACTTAGATAGCTCCTGGAAAATTGTGATTCGAAAATCATAAGCTCTAACTTATTGCTAGTTTTTCAATATTTTTGTAAGAAGTTTTCCATGCCAAATTTATATGACCAAATTGAGCACAGATATTAAGTCCACACTTTTTCAAGCAATCGACAAGAAACAAACTTTTGCCGCTTGGCGACTTCCTGATGAAAGCAATATTCAATTCATTGAAGGCCAGATTTCAAGCAAAAGAATTTCTGATCTCAGTTCAACTGCATTTATTATTTCACCTTTTGAGAATAATGAAAATACGTTTTTAGTAATTGAGGAAAATCGAGATAAAAGCGAAATTGCAAAACATTTTATAAAAGAAGATCCAGTAAAACACCATTCAAAATCCGATTATCTTAATCTTGTATCGAAAGGTATACAAGCTATTAAGAATGGGCAATTCGAAAAAGTGGTTCTATCGCGTATGGAAGAGGTTGAACTTCCCACCTCATTTCATGCTGCTGAGCTGTTTTTAAGATTGGTTGAATCTTACCCGAAAGCATTTGTATCTATCGTAAATTCGATTGAAACAGGAACATGGATAGGAGCTTCCCCAGAATTATTACTTAAAAAAGAAGGGAAAGAAATTCAAAGTATTTCGTTGGCCGGTACAATTAGTAAATCTAATAGCGGAAACCTTGAAGATATCAGCTCAAAAGATCGAGTTGAACAAGAAATAGTTTCTCAATTCATACGCGAAAAATTAGATTCTTTTCACATTGCATTTGATGAATCAAATCCTCAAATAGTGAATACAGGTAACCTGAATCATATTAAAACATCCTTCATTGCCAGTGAAACTGAGATTTCGCTTGAGCAACTTATTTTAGGTTTGCATCCTACTCCAGCCATTTGTGGTTATCCTAAAGATATTTCTAAAACATTTATTCTGAAAAATGAGGATTATTCCAGGCAACTATACGGTGGCATTTTAGGACCCGTTTATCATCAAAATAAAGCTGAACTTTACGTTAATTTACGATGTATTCAAGTTACTCGCGAGAAAGGATATTTATATGCGGGCGCAGGCATTTTGCAAGACTCCATTCCTGAAAATGAGTGGCAGGAAACCGTAAAGAAAATGGATACACTCAGGTCGTTACTTTAAATTATCGATATGGCAAAAGACATAAACCAGATTACACACAATCTTATTGAAATTTGTGATAAGCTTTCTATACGCTATGCAGTTTTAGCTCCGGGTTCCAGATCAGCTCCTTTAGCTCTTGCGTTTATTCGAAAAGAAAACATCAAGCATTTTGTTGTTAGCGATGAAAGATCTGCCGCTTATATGGCTCTTGGTATTGCCAGAAAAACAGGTGAAACTGTGGCTTTGGTATGCACCTCGGGAACAGCCACCCTAAACTTTGCTCCTGCCATTGCAGAAGCATATAACCAAGGGATTCCGCTTTTGGTTCTAACAGCAGACCGACCTGTTGAGTGGGTGAATCAAGGAGAAAACCAAACCATCAATCAGGAAAATATTTATGAACCAAATATCCGTAAAAGCTATCGTTTAAATATTTCTTATCCTGATATAGATGCAGAAAAGGAAGCATATAGGCTATTATCTGAAGCAATTCACAAATGTAAATTTCCATTTCCCGGACCTGTTCATGTAAATATTCCTCTTCGAGAACCCCTTTATGAAAATTATAAAAAAGCATCGATACCTGACTATAAGTTAATACGACAAGAAAATGCTGTAATTGATTTGTCTAAAAATCGCTATAAGGAGTTATTTCAACAATTGGTTACACCTAAAAAAGTGATGATTTTGGCAGGGATGTTAGCACCTGATACAAAACTTAGGCGAACATTAAACAAACTTTTCACACTTACAGACTTAGTTTTTGTCAGAGATATTACTGCAAACTTATCTGATTTTGAAAGGGCGATTACCTTTCCTGAGCAAATCATAAAAGATGCTGATGAAAATTTGCTAAAAAAATTACAACCAGAATTACTGATTACTTTCGGAAATTATATCATTTCGAAAGAATTACGACAATTTATCCGAAACTATCCCCCAAAATATCATTGGCACATTGGAATTCATTCCAGTTTCATCGATACCTATCAATCATTGACCCGTGTTCTTCCAGTTGCTCCTGCATCATTTTTCAGCAATTTATTAAGAGAAGTAAAAGTATTTGAAAAACGTAGTTATTCAGGTTATTATCGATTGTGGGAAAAGGCGAATTCTAAAGCCATTCAAACAGTTGCGCAAAAATGCGAACAGGATAGTGAATTAGGCTATTACAAAAAAATAGTAAATGCAATTCCTAAAAATGCCGTTCTTCATATTGGCAATAGTTCTTCCATACGATTTGCAAATGAATTGAGTTTATTTGAAAATAAAAATGCAAAAAACATAGAAGTATTTAGCAATCGGGGTAGCTCTGGAATTGATGGAAGCTTAAGCACAGCAGTTGGCTCATCCATCGTTAGCGATAAACTCCATTTTGTTATTATTGGCGATCAAAGCCTGATGTATGACCGTAACGCACTTTGGAATAAATACATTAAACCCAATCTAAAAATCATCCTCATTAATAATAAAGGTGGTCAGATATTCAGTCGTATGGAAGGTCCAGCCAGTCAAAATGAACTGGACGAATATTTTGTAAATCATGTTGAAACTGATTTCAAAATACTTGCAAACCAACATAAACTTAATTATAGCAAAGCTACACATCTGGAAACCTTCGATAAAGTATTTAAGAAGTTTGTAAAAGAAAATGGTGCAGCTTGTGTGTTAGAAATTGACATTTAGACATACTTTTAATTCAGGAATAATCCTTGTTATAGAAGAGCAAATAATTATTCATGAAAACCTCCATTGCGATCATTTTCGTTTCCATAGTACTCCTTGTATATTCATCCGTTAATTACTACATATTTATACGGGGTTATCATTCCATTCCTGAAGGAAAAAACTATCGTATAATTTATACATCAATATTTCTGATCTTGGCTACTTCTTTTGTTATTGGTCGATTTGGGATGTATTTTCTACCGGAAAAATTATCAACAATTTTTATTCGTGTGGGTTCTTTTTGGATGGCTTTTATGTTGTATTTCTTTCTCTTGGTTTTGGTTTTTGACATAATCAAAGGTGTGCATCATTTTACCAATTTCCTTCCTTCAGTAATCACCGATTCAATGCTAAAAACCAAACAGATATTATTTATTATATCCGTGATTTCAATCGGTTTGCTTGTTCTCGGTGGTCATATAAACGCACTAAATCCAAGAATCAAAAAATTAAATCTAAATATTGAAAAGAATATTGAAGGACGCTCAAACCTGCAAATAGCCCTGATTAGTGATTTGCATTTGGGTTATGTAATCGATCGAAAATATTTGGCTAAAGTAGTAAAGAAAATAAATAATCTGGATCCGGATATTGTTCTATTAGCCGGAGATATGTTAGATGAAGATATTAAACCTGTTTTGTCAAAAAACATGGGGAAAGAGTTTCTGAAATTGAAAGCACCACTGGGAGTAATTGGGATTACAGGAAACCATGAATATATTGGAAATGCTGAAAAGTCCTGCAAATATCTTGAAGACTGTGGGGTGAAAATATTGAGAGATTCTTCCGTATTGGTTGATAATAGTTTTTATATAATCGGCCGAGAAGATCGAGACAAAAAGCGGTATAGCAAAACAGATAGACAAAATATAAACGCCTTAAGCGAACATCTTGATAAAAGCAAAGCGTTAATCATGCTCGACCATCAACCCTACGATTTTGATGAGAAAGAAAATGCTGGCATTGATTTATCTCTTCACGGACATACCCATCATGGCCAAATGTGGCCTCTCAGTTTTATTACCAAAGCTATTTTTAAACTTAGTTGGGGACATTTACAGCAAGGGAAATCGCATTTTTATACTTCATCCGGAGTGGGTGGATGGGGGCCAAGAGTTCGAATTGGCAACAGACCTGAAATTGTATTTATCGAATTGACTTTTAATTAATATTAAGCATTTATAGCATCATAAAGTCCCTTCATTTTGGTTATTTTTGAATTCAGAAATAATACCAATAATGAAGTTTTCGGAGGTAGCAGGTCAGGAGAAAATAAAAGAACAATTAATAAGAAGCACGACAAATAACATGCTTAGTCATGCGCTTTTGTTTATTGGCCCCGAAGGTTATGGAGGATTGCCTTTAGCACTCGCTTTAGCCCAATATCTTAATTGTTTACATCCAGTCGATAATGATTCATGTGGAGAATGTTCTTCTTGTAGAAAAATGGAGAAATTCATTCATCCCGATGTTCACTATACCTTTCCAACCATAAGTGAACAAGGAAAACCATCAATAAGTAGTAAGTTTTACAGCCAGTGGAGAGTAGCATTACTTGAAAACCCGTATTTAAGTTATTACGATTGGTTGCAGCAAATTTCTTCAGAAGCAAAGCAGGGAAATATTCCTGTGGCTGAATGCCATAATATAATTCGGAACTTAAGTTTGAAAGCTTTCGAGGGAGGCAAAAAAATTCAAATTATCTGGTCAGCCGACCTGATGGGAACCAATGGAAATAGCCTATTAAAAATTATCGAAGAGCCGCCACCACACACTCATTTTATTTTTCTTGGAAGAAATAAAGACAGCATATTAAACACCATCCTTTCAAGAACTCAACTGTTATTACTTCCTCCAATTCATGCAACTGGAATTGCAAATAAGCTTAAGACCGATTTACAGCTGGATGACAGTGAAACACAAAGAATTACACAGCTAGCCAACGGGAATTATGCTGACGCGATACGAATAAGTAAAAGCGGAGAAAGTAGTCATGAAGAAGACTTTATTCAGTGGATGCGATTAAGTTTCGATTTTAAAGCTAGTGAAATATTTAGCTTGGTGAATAATCTGAATGCAAAGGGTCGTGAATATATTAAGGACTTTTTACAATACGCCATTCGTATGATACGTGAATGTATGCTGATTTCAAATCAAGCTGATCCTATCACTCGACTTTCTGCTTCGGAAGAAGAATTTGCCCGCAAATTTTCTCAATTTACTACTGGCGAAAAAGCACAGGAATTCTATGAATTACTAAGCAAATCGCAGTATTATGTTGAAAGAAACGCCAATCCAAAAATCATCTTTTTTAATTTATCTTTGCAATTTCACAAGCTTTTAAAGAAAGCCTGACCACTATAGTCAACTGACAAAATGGAATCAAATAGCCTAAATATAAATCCCCAGGACTTACAACTTCCCAAGCCTTCCAGTAGAGATTCTTGTAAGTTTTGTTGTAGCAAACTTGCTACTAACGATTGGATGCAAAAATACATGGATCCGGATATTGCTGCCATACCGGAAATTGTGGAGGTTCAGTTTAAAAGTATCCGTAAGGTTTTTTGTAAAAATCCAAAACAATTAAGCATCAAAGTAGGTGATAAGGTAGTTGTGCAGTGTGCAACAGGTTATGATATTGGTTTTGTGAGTATCAGTAGTGATTTAGTTCGCCTTCAAATGAAAAAAAGGGGTGTAAAAGCTGATTCTGAACATATTTTAAATATTAGTCGAATAGCGCACGAAAAAGATCGTCAGAATTGGGAAGAAACAAAAAAGACTGAATATACTACCATGATTAAAGCCCGACAAATCGCTAAGGATTTGAATTTACAAATGAAATTCAATGATGTCGAGTTTCAGGCTGATCGAAAAAAGGTAACTTTATATTATACGGCAGAAGGCCGTGTTGATTTCCGAGAGTTGATTAAGGTTTTTGCCAAAACTTTTAAAACCAAAATTGAAATGAAGCAAATCGGAATCCGACAGGAATCCGGTCGTTTGGGTGGAATTGGTGATTGTGGTCGCGAGTTGTGTTGCTCAGCTTGGTTAAATGATTTTACAACCGTACCTACTATTGCTGCCAAACAACAAAATCTTTACCTGAATCCAGCTAAACTTTCAGGACAATGCAGCCGCTTAAAATGTTGCCTTAATTATGAATTAGATAGTTACCTGGAGGCTTTTGAGAGTTTTCCGGATGAAAGCATTGAATTACATACAAGCGATGGTACTGCTCGCGTTTTTAAAATTGATATTTTAAAGGGATGGATGTGGTTTATTAATCGTGATTCAAATATGAGTAGTCCTTTTCCCATGCACATAAATAATGTTAAGAAAGTACTCAGCATGAATCAGAAAAAGCAAAAACCAGATATCAGTAAATATATTGAAAAAATTGAAGTTGAAGCTAGTCCAGGTCTTTTAGATTATTAATATGTTAATCATGAGAAAGAATTTATCATTAAACCATATTATTGTCTTGCTATCTATAGGAATTCTCTTTTTTGCAAGTTCATGCACAGAGTCAATCCTTTATCAAAAACATAAGAAAATTCCAGATTTCGTTTGGAAGTATGATTATAAAGTACCCTTTAATTTTGTTATTAAAGATGAAAAAGCCAAATACAATACCTACTTCAATTTGAGAACAAGCAGTTATTACCCATATAGTAACATTTGGATTTTAGTTAAAAAATTCAACAAGAATGGTTCTCTTATTTCCGAAAAAAAATATGAATTTATCCTTGCAGATATTGATGGAAGATGGTTTGGAGATGGATTAGGTGATATTATTGACAATAAGTTATCATTAGAAAATAATATCTCCTTTGAATCAAAAGGCGAATATTCCTACTACATCAATCACGAAATGCGCTCCGATAATCTGGATGGGATTATGGATATTGGAATTAGCGTAGAAAAAGTTATTGAATAAACTTATAAACTGAGCTCGGTTTACACATCAATATTTGCATATCGAGCATTTTGCTCGATAAACTCTCTTCGAGGTGCAACCTCATCTCCCATTAACATCGAAAAAATACGATCCGATTCCGCTGCATTTTCAATATTCACTAAACGCAAGGTTCTTCGATCAGGATCCATGGTTGTTTTCCAAAGCTGCTCAGCATTCATTTCACCCAAACCTTTGTAACGCTGAATATTAACAGAACTCTCTTTCCCCTCGCCTTTCATTCGCTGAATAGCTAAATCTCTTTCATCATCATTCCAGCAATATTGTTCCTGGCTGCCTTTTTTGACTAAATATAATGGAGGTGTTGCAATATATACATAACCACTTTCTATCAGTTTTTTCATGTAGCGGTAGAGTAAAGTGAGAATCAATGTAGTGATATGACTACCATCAACATCGGCATCAGTCATGATGATAACTTTGTGATAACGAAGCTTATCCATATTCAGGGCTTTGTCATCCTCTTCTGTTCCAATATGAACGCCTAATGCGGTAAACAGATTTTTAATTTCCTCGTTATCGTATATCTTATGCTCTAAGGCTTTTTCAACATTCAGAATTTTTCCTCTAAGTGGTAAAATAGCTTGAAACTGTCGGTTTCTTCCTTGCTTTGCTGTTCCTCCCGCTGAATCTCCCTCAACCAAATACAATTCACAAATAGAAGGATCGCTTGACGAACAATCAGCTAATTTCCCAGGTAATCCGGCTGAGTTAAATCCCCTTTTTCGCTGCACCATTTCACGTGCTTTGCGTGCTGCATGACGTGCCTGTGCTGATAATACAACTTTATTTACAATGAGACGCCCTTCTTTTGGATGCTCATCTAAATAAGCATTTAGTGCTTCGGTAACAAAACTATCGACTGCTCCCATGGCTTCCGAATTACCAAGTTTAGTTTTCGTTTGTCCCTCAAACTGTGGTTCAGCAATTTTAACAGACAATACAGCTGTTAATCCTTCACGAAAATCATCTCCACTTATTTCGAATTTAACATTTTTCAAAAGTCCTTCTTTCTCTGCATAGTTTTTAAAACTACGGGTCAATGATCTTCTGAAACCTGAAATATGAGTTCCACCCTCTATTGTATTGATATTATTCACATAAGAATGAAGGTTCTCATTATAGGATGTATTATATTGAAAGGCAATGTCAATAGGAACTCCATTCTTTTCTCCTTCAAAATAAATTGGCTCTGGAATTAAAGAATCTCTTGTTTTATCAATAAACTGAACAAATTCAGACAAGCCACCTTCAGAATAATACTCTTCAAAGCGAGGCCCATTTCCATTTTCATGTTCACGTAAATCTTTAAGACTGAGTTTTACCCCTTTATTTAAATATGAAAGTTCTTTTAATCGAGTTCTAAGCGTATCAAATTTGTATTCAAGAACCTGAAAAATGCTATCATCAGGTTTAAAAGTAACATAAGTACCCGTTTTATCGGACTTACCCATTTCTTTTACAGTATACATTGGTTTGCCACATTCATATTCCTGCATATAAACATGCCCATCTCGATGTATTTCAGCTTTCAAATGTTTTGATAAAGCATTTACACAAGAAACACCAACACCATGCAAACCGCCAGATACTTTATAGGAATCTTTGTCAAATTTACCACCAGCATGTAATACGGTCATTACAACCTCTAAGGCTGATCTTTTTTCTTTAGTATGCTCTTCAACCGGAATTCCTCTACCATTATCTTGTACAGTAATGGAATTGTCTTCATGAATGATAGTATGAATTTCATCACAATGTCCGGCAAGTGCCTCGTCAATTGAGTTATCGACTACTTCATAAACCAAATGATGTAAGCCTCGGGTGCTAATATCACCAATGTACATAGCAGGTCTTTTTCGAACTGCTTCCAACCCCTCTAAAACTTGTATATTATCAGCTGTATATTGGCTGTTATCTTTTACTTGATTTTCGCTCATTCTAGCATATTTTAATTCAGTGTAAAAGTACTAAACACTATTGTCTTTAGGCTAATTTTTTATTGCATTTTATCCACAAATTTCAGGGCGAATTGTGATATCTATCTTATTCTAAATTAGGGATTTAGAAAGCTCTTTGTGGAGACTTAAAATCTGTCGAATAAGTGGGTGTTTCATGTCGTTAAAAATAACAAAATCGCTTCGTTTCATTTTCTCAACATCTGCAAGTTGATTATGCACTCTTTTTAACAATTCTTCTTCATTTGTTTGATCTCTTTCCATCAATCTTTTGAGGCGCATTTCCAATGGAGCAAACACAGCAATAATGAAGTCCAGATTTTTATAGGTATTGGATTCAAATAAAAGAGCTGATTCTTTAATTACATAGGCATGTTGTTGATGCTGGGAGCACCAAGCATTAAAATCATCAACTACTGCAGGATGAACAATTGAATTTAGCGTTGCTAAAGCCTTTTCATTAGAAAAAACAAGGGAGGCTAAAGCTGCTTTATTCAAATTATTTTGGTCATCATAAAGATGGTTGCCAAAGGCAGCTTTAATTTGCTTGATTAAGCCACTATTTGATTGAATTAATTCTTTTGATTTCTCATCTGAATAATAAACAGGAACACCAAGGTGTTCGAAGATGCTGCAAACAGTAGTTTTGCCACTTCCTATTCCTCCGGTTACTCCTACCTTAATCATTTTATTACAATATAGTCTACGTATTCAGGATCTATACTTACCCGATAAATGTATTCCTCTTTAAGCTTGCAATATACCTTAATTTTTTCATCAGAAGCGTTATTAAAATCTTCCAACTTAATATAGGGTTCAAAATCAAAATGTGAAACTGAATTAAAAACACTTACTGCGGCATGAAACTTAATCGTAACTTTTTCTGGGATTAAGCTTATAGTATCTCTAACACTAGCGGGTATATTAATGGGAATAATCAGACTACCTTCACTCAGTTGCTCTACGGGTATTTTTAAATTGAATAGCTCCTGACTATAGCTTATATTTTTTGAGCTTAAATCCACCAAGCTTATTTGATCGTTGATTTCTGCTTCTAACTGTTTATAATCACGAAACTTGGTTCTTATTTCCTGAATTTTATTGACTTCGGATTCTGGCCCTGAAATCACAACAGTTTGAGGTTCAATTTGTACAGGCCCCGACAAACCATATTGGCTATTAAAATGAATATCCAAATTATGAATAATTGGAACTTCCTTAATAATCAATTTCTCAAAATCCATAATCAGCACTTCAGGACTAACTAATAGAAATTTAATATTTGCAATCTCTTCCGGCAAATGAGAAATTAATAGATTTGATGTTTTAATGGACTTTTGTTCAGCGAATTGAGTCAAGTTTAATACTATTGACTTTTTCCTTTTGAAACGCTTGAACTTCATTATATCCCAACCTGTAGATTCATAATGAACTTCCAAATGATCAGGCAAGGGTTTTTTTAAGGTCAAACCATCTGGTGAATACAAATAAGAAATGGGGAAATGGATTTTGGCTTGATAGGTTTGATCAAATGATCGTAACAACCAAAAAATTGTTGCTACAAATACAGCTATAAAAAAAATAACCAGACCTTTACGATTCGCAGGTCTGGGCATTTCAGTTAATATGGTCTTGGAATCTGTATCCCTCACCATTTATATTAGCTATTATTCAAACCTTTAGAAGCTTCCATTGAAACAGCTTCTTTTTGAATAGTCATTTTTACACCATTTCCAACTTCAATGATGAAATCCTTCTCCTTGATTTCTACAATTTTTGCATGTACTCCACCAATTGTGATAATCTTATCTCCTTTACTTATGGTGTCCTTAAAACCTCTTTGCTCTTTCGCCTTTTTTGATTGAGGCCTGATCATAAAGAAATAAATGATTACTAGGATTAGAATAAAAGGCATGAAAGTTTGCCACATTGGCTTTGCCTCCGCACCTTCTTGTGCTGGCATCATTAATAAAATGCTTAATAAATTTAGAAATGTCATGGTTTAATTTTTAAAATAATAAAAGTTTTGGGTAAAGTATCATGTAATCCTTTGGGATAATAATTCAAATAAAAAATTGCGTCAAAAGGGATTAAACGACATAGAGTTCTTAATGCTACCTTTTGAAAACTAATCCTATATCCAGTCTGGCTATCAATGACTTGTAATTGTAAAATTAATTTCCCAATTGTTTGACCTGTAAATGATTCAAAAATAAAACAATATACCAGATAAAAAACTACATTAATGGTATGATTTGTTTCCTGAAAAAATGTAGACGATATAATTGTTCCCAAAGTAACTGATATAACAATATCAATAAAAAAGCTAAGTAACCTTAAATACCATGGGGCAAGTAAAAACGTTTGACCATTTATAATGAGGTTTTGTTTATTTCTTTTAGTTGACAAAATTACTATGACTGGAACTATAACAATAATTATAAATGGTAGTAAGGAAAACAGGGGATTTGCCTTCACACTTCCATTTGAAACCTGCAATAAAACAACTATATTGTTTATAATTTCCAAACTAAATTAATTAATTATTTTTCCTTTAATATATAATTGTCGAACGTTTGGGACAGTATTTGAATAAACTGAAATATTTTTATCAAACTTATCTTCACGTCCTTTACTATCAAATATAATTTTTATAAAATCTGAATTACCGGGTTTAATTGGATATCTTGGAAACTCCGGAACTGTACATCCACAGGCAGGAACACAATTCGAAATAATTAAATCGCCATTTCCTGTATTGGTAAATTTAAACGCATAACTATATTTACCACCTTCCTTAATAGTTCCAAAATCATGTGTTTCTGTTCGAAATGTCAAAATAGCCTGATTATTACTCTCTTTTCCAGATGCAGTTGAAGGAACATTAATCAAATCGGTATCAATTTCTCCTTCAGTGGAAGTTTGCTGGCATGAGAATAATCCCATGACGAAAAATATAGATACAAATAAATGCAATTTTTTCATTCTTTGACGATAATTATTTTTAGCAAATTTATAAAACTCTATTTATCAATCAGTCCAATTCCCTTCTTATTTATTCTTTTTTCCTTTTCAAAATCAATTAGCAAATTATCCAATACCCCATTTATAAACTTTTTGCTGTTTGGTGTACTGTAATTTTTTGATAACTCAATACATTCATTGATTGTAACTTTAACAGGTATATTAGCAAAGAATAAAAACTCAGTCACACCCATTTGCAAAATAATGCTGTCAAGAAGTGGTATACGGCTTGGCTCCCATTTCTCTATTTTTGCAGCAATCAATTCTTCATTCTCTTTTTTTCTGGCCACTGTTTCTTTGAACAAATCTTTAGCAAAACTAAAGCTTACATCATCATCATGCGAAAGTGGAAGAAGAAAAACTTCATTTTCGGGATCAGACAATATGTTTTTGAACGTTTTCACAGCCATTTGCACAGCTACTTTCGAATCATCCAACCAATTAAAAAACTTGTCTTCCAGAAACTGATCGACTAGCGAGAAGTTTACAGTATAGTGTTTCAGGATAAAACTAAATAATTCAAATAACTGCTCTTCTTTTGGATCTTTCTCGTAAATGAAATCTTTATAAACATCGCTGGTTTTGAGATTGACAAACACTTTTCTTAACATACTCAAATCTTCAGAGTCCCATAGCAACTTGTACTTTTTCAACTCTTTTTCAAGTAATTCGCTTGAATCCAGCTTTTCAATAAGAACATTTGTATAAAAATTCTTATGCATATTTATTTCACGAGCAGATGGAATATTGTTATCCCGAACTTCGCTATCGTACTTCTCGGCTAATGAACATAACTCTTTGGTAAACAGGAGAAGAAACAAATAAAGCTCATACATCTTGTTTATGCTGTTCATCATGTCCCTCTCTGCCTGATATTCTTCTTTATCAGTCCCTGAACTCCAAAAGGAATACAATGCTTGCATTACCTTAATCCTAATGTGCCTTCTGTTGAGCATAAATCAATTGTTAAAATAAGCCAGGCATTCAATAATGCCTCATTTTTGAAAGGTCAAAGTTAGATTAAATAACACAGACTAAATAATTGAAACTCAAAAAAAAAGACCTGACAAAGCAGGCCTTTTAGATCATTCAAAAACTGAATTAGTTTAAGATAATTTTATGGACTTCGGATATTCCATCCATTTTGAAAATGAGGAAATACAAACCCTTATCCAGATGGTTTAGCTGAATTTCTTTTTGCTGCTGATTGTATCGAATATCCATTTGACTTTCATATACAATTTCTCCAAGCATATTGCTTATTTGCACATTTGCTAATCCGTTTCTTTCGCTTTTAATCGAAATATTGATTTGTCCATTTGTTGGATTTGGGTATAAAATGAGTTGATTATCCCGACTTCCTTCCTTCATGCCAACACCTCCAAATGGAAATGGCTCGGATGTAGACTTACAGCCATATTGGTTAGACACCTCTATTTTGTACCACCCAGGTATGGTTGCATAATATCCTTGCGAATTTGAACCAACCAATAAAGTGTCATTTCTATACCACTGATTTCCTGTTAAGGAGGACGACACTAATATAGAATCTCCACTTGTGCTTATGCTTGGTTTAGGTGGTTTAGGGTAATTTGAAATAACTAGATTCAGGGAAGTTCCATTGCAGCCAGCAGCATTTGCTGCAAACAAAGTATAGGTTCCTGCATCCTTCACAATAATTTGCTTCGATGTGCTGATTAAATTTCCATCTTTTCGCCATTCATAGGTATTGAAATTACTAACAGGCTCTACAATCAGGCTATCGCCTATGCAAATAACTTTATTTCCTGAATGATTCAAAACAGGTGTTAGCTGACCCAATGAAATAGCTATATGCGCAGATGAACCTACACATGGACCTGATATTACCTTCAAATAATAATCACCTGAATCGTATACAGTAAGCGTTTGCTCATTTACTCCCTCTATGATAATTACTCCGTTTTTATACCAGGTATAATAATCGAATCCCGACTGCCCAACTATAAAAGCGCTATCACCAATACAAAATGAAGTGGCTGTTGGTGTAATAGATGGCTTTAAATTGTTGACGACAAAATTAAATGTATCGGAATATCCTCTACACAAATCAGTATTTAGTACTTCAAGCCATACAGTTTTTGTAGATGTCACTACTATGCTTTTTGTCGTTTCACCTGTTGACCATTTATATTCTGTATATCCATCTTCAGCGGTAAGGGTTCGCTGGTCTCCTTTACAGAAAACTGTCCCTGACACATCGAAAGTAACTTTTGGCTTATAATCGTCACAAATGGTAATTTTTCGAATAACATGATTATTAAAATCAGCTACATAAACAAAATGATAATCACTTGGATCGACCACCATTTGGCGTGTATCATCAAAACGTGCTGCTGTAGCAGTATCATTAACATAACCCGCTACATTTATTTGAGGACTACCGGCAAACACTGACGATTTGTTTCCATCCCAGCGAACAATTTTATGCTGATCACTTACATAAACAATTCCTCTGGAATCGATGTAGACATCACTTGGAGTCCACAATGTTGGGTATATTAATACAGTAGAAACTTTTCCGCCCGATATTTTTCTTAATGCCTGACTTTGCCATTCTGCTACATAAATATCTCCATTGGTGTGGACGTAAATACCCGTTGGCCAGTTAAACAAAGCTTGACCCAAAGCATTTCCATCTGCATAACCGGCTGAATCGGGAATACCAGCAATAGTAGTTACCATGCCATTAATGCCAATTTTCCGAATACAATTATTTCCCTGATCAGCTACATAAATATTACCAGCTGCATCGCAATCTACATCAGAAGGATTTTTAAATTTTGCTGTTTGCCATGTTCCATCACGGTGTCCGGGGTAACTGGTAAAACAATTAGGATTACCGGGTCCGGGAGCAGAATATTTTCCTGCTTTAACCCCACACCAAAGTGCTTTTCCTATGGATGCCTGCATAGGGTCAATTCTACGAACACAATGGTTTCCAAAATCTGCCACATACAGTGTATCGTCTGGTCCAAAACAAATTCCCGCAGGATTACTGAATTTAGAAGATGTTGCTGCTGCAATATCAAAACAGTCTTGTCCAACAGCTCCGGCTTTCGTATAAACCATACCACTGGGTGCTATTACACGAATGGTATGATTCGACCATTCCGACACCCACATATAACCGTCTTTGTCGAAAGCAACACCTACAGGGTTGTTAAATTTTGCATTCAAACGCGTTGTTCCTACTGCATTATGCCCGGCAACATTAGGTGTACCAGCATAAAGGGAAACATTTTGCGCTAAAGTTTGAGTAGTTGATATTATCAGAATACCAATTAGGAGTGTAAATACGCTTCTCATAATAAATAATTTGTTTATCAATTTCAGGCTTGTTGCTTACAAAGTTATAGAAAAATTAGAATGTGATTTCAAATAAGGAATAATAAAATTAGTGGTTTCGGTGGAATTAATCAAAAAAGAGAGGTCTTTTGAACCTCTCTTTTGCTTATTCAATTTATCTGGGAGAATACTTCTTGAAGATATGATCCGACTTCATCAGTATATCGACATATTGTGCCCTTTTGTAAGCATAAGGATCGTTAATTGACTTTTTCGACAGTTTCCCTTTAAAATCATCTAACTTATAATAGTTCTTACTTTGCATATAAGCCTCTATTTCTTCCAACATCGTTTTAATATAGGTGACCTTATTCTTATACAATGTGCTAACAATCTGCACAGAATCGGCTCCTGCCAAGATCATTTTTATAGCATCTTTGCCCGTATAAACACCCGTATTGCTACAAATGTTTGCATTAATTTGATTGTATAGTAAGCCCGCATATCTCAATGCCAATCGGTTATCATCTGGGTTACTCAAATTATATGGAAAAACCAATTCGTTGTTTTCAATATTAAAATCCGGCTGAAAAAGCTTATTAAACAGCACAAATGCACCAACTCCAACCTCATCCATTTTAGCGATAACATTTAATGGATTCGAGTAGAAAGGACTTAATTTAACACTAAAAGGTATCTTAATTTTTTCCTTAATCTTTTTAAGCATATTTATTTGGGCCGTTTCAATGCTGTGACCTTCTGTATCCAAATCCTTTGGAACTGCATAAAAGTTCAATTCAATTCCATCAACACCTGTTTCTTGAATTTTCTCCACATAATCAATCCATGTATCTTCATACACACAATTTAAGCTAGCAATGAGTGGGATGTTTAATATCTCTTTCGCTTTTTTGAGATTCATTAAATGTTCTTTGGGTCCTGCATGCTTCATGCTTGGAAATAAATTAATCATTTCGGCATGACGCTCATTGTATTCAGCCATTTCTTCTTCAAATTCCAATTCCTCAATTTGAATTTGCTCCTCGAAAAGAGATTTATAAACAATTGCTGCTGCACCGGCATTTTCCAGCTCTTTTAATGTTTCGTGATCAGTGACCAAATTACTGGCCCCTACTATTAATGGGTTTTTTAGCTCAATGCCCATATATGTTGTCTTCAGATCAATCATATGCTTTATTTTATTTAGGTATTAGATTACTTAATTAGGTTCTGTTCATAGTTTTATATGATGCGTAAATTTAGCCAAATAATTAATATTCTCAAATAGGAATAGATTATATAATCAGAATATTTTTATAAGCTTTGCATTAAAATCAGACTTTAATGAATTATTTAAAACCATTAATCGATTCATTCTCATCGAATGCTAATCCGGAATATGCAGTTTGGATGGAGAAATACATGCGCAATCAGTTTAGGTTTTTTGGTTTGCGTGGACCAAAATTGAAAGAATTAGGAAAGCAATTTATTAATGAATACGGGCTTCCTCCAATAGCCGATTATCCAGCAATTGTGAAACAACTTTGGGATTTGAATGAAAGAGAATTTCAATTTTTCGCCCTTAGCTTAATGGGCAAAATGAAAAAACAAACAGATGCTAGCAACATTGTTGTATACGAATTTCTGATTACTGAAAAAAGTTGGTGGGATACGGTAGATCATCTGGCAGCAGGGTTGGTTGGCTATCATTTCATTCGTTTTCCTGAACAAATTATACCCAATACAGAAAAATGGATGAGTTCAGGAAATATGTGGTTGCAACGCTCAGCCTTGCTCTTTCAACTCAAGTATAAAAAAGAAACTGATTTTGATTTACTCACTTCATACATCAAACGCTTAATGCACTCCAAAGAGTTCTTTATTCGTAAAGCCATTGGCTGGACACTGCGTGAATACTCTAAAACCGATCCTGCATCGGTTATCGATTTTGTACAGAGCTACGAAGAGCAGCTTTCGGGCCTGAGTAAACGAGAAGCACTGAAAGCGATTGAACGGAAGAGTAAAAAATAATGCTTGACGATACAGGGGAGCTCATGTTAGGCAGCGAATTTATTCTTTTTCCTTTAATATTAATCTAATATTTATTTTCTCAATCGGGTTCAATTTGGATTCAACATTAGATGCTAAAGGTTTATACCATTCTTTCGACTCAAAGTATAATTTCCATTCTGAAGATTTGAATATATATCCATGATCAGCATAAATTTCATTTCTCATTAAATCAAGGTCATGTTCTGGAATCGAATCAAGCTCTGTTTGGCTGATTAGTCTGACTGATGTAAATGGATATTTGCGATTTTTCTGTGGATAAAATGGACCTATTTTTTGCAATATACCTTTCTCTGATATAATGAAATGACTATATGCGATTTTTTGATGCTCTACTTTTTGACTTGAAGTATTGTATTCTTCATAGGTTGTTTCACAAATAATCAATGAGTCCTTTATTTCAAAATTCTTATAATCAGAAAAACTCAGATCTTCATAATGATGACCTGATTCGATTTGGTCAATAAATTTTCCTGTTTTATCTAAAATAATTAGAATCTCTTTCTCACACATTCCTCCAGCTGCACATGGAATATTAACCCGAAACATATCATAATTTGAATGTTCATATATTTTCACAGGATAACATCTATTCTCTTCAGGATTAAATTCTATTTTAAAAAATGTCTCTGCTAATTTGTTCGGTATCCTTAAAGAACCTTCAACTTCAATAAACTCAACAAAATTCAAATCGTTAAAATAACTTTTCAAGCTATCATATTTGTCTTCCTGAGCATTGATCAATGTCCAGCTAATAATTATCAATATGGTTAAACCTGTTCTTTTCACTTTTATGCTGCCTACCGTTCAGCTTTTAATAGTACGAAGCGTTAAGCGAAGTATTATTTGAAGCTGGTGTTGTGTGTAGTTTTAATTATTTCAATTGCAAGATTTTCAAACTTTTGAATCAAATTTAAAGAAAATTTAATACTCATATCGAAGGCCAGCAAGTCTATGAAATAGTTTTGAGTCTTGAAGTAATCCTCAAATTCTCTAGTTAACGTAATATTATCCTTTTGATATTGGTTTTGGTCATTGTAAAACAATAATAAAGTCATTATTTTTCTCAATCCAAGTATTCCTACTTTTCGGCTAACTATTGTAAACGCTTCAATTGACTGAAGTTCATTCAAGGATACTTTCAAGAATTTTATCAAACCATCAGGTAAATTACTAATAGGTGTAAATTTTAAATTGGTTCCAGTTTCAATTTCGTAGTTCATCTTTCTTCAAATTTGGAACAACGTTTTTGTATCGTACTGATTATTAATATTATATAGATTCTGTTTTGCTCATACACTATTAATTTTCCACTCTTAAACGTTCGCTTGGAGAATCTATTTCTCTGACGAAATAGAGAGGATTACACACAACTATTAAATATCCGCTTTCTTGTAACAATAGTCGTTCAAGAAATGCAACTAGCTGCTACTGAAAATCTAAGTTTTACATTAAGCTAATTTCGATAATTATAATTTGAACAGTATCATATTTCAACTAATTTTTAGTGAGATGGGTTTCTGACCCGATGTTGGACTTTTCTTTAAACGCTTTTATTATCTCGATTGCGGATGTATGAGGTCTGCCTGCAGCTTTTTCAAAATCGGAGGGAATATCATTTGCACCATTCCTAATTCCTTCGTAAATCCCGGCTATAACAGTTCCTATAAAATCGCCTAATTCTTCTTTTCTTTCAGTTGCATATGCCTCTACTGAAACTGAATTATAAACGAGATTCGTTTTGTAGATTTTATTTATATAATCTGCAAGTTGACTTTGAGAAATGGGTTCGCCTACAAGATTATACAACTTTCCGCTATGTTTATCATCTATCAGCATTTTTGTGTATGCATATCCTAACTCTTCTCTGCATGTATAAGTACATTTTCCAGAGCCAGCACAATTTCTAATTTCTCCATCTTTAAGGTAGGTCTCAATGTACTC
>JABINZ010000070.1 GCA_018698135.1 Bacteroidota bacterium | reverse complement strand
TTTCACAGTATTTTATAAAATCAACTTTAAGACTATTTTCTTGAATCAGGTCATATTCACCGCTAAGTAGCAAAGTATCTTTTTGTTTTGCTGTCTCTATTGCAGTTTGAGTGTTCTCTTTCTTTTTGTCAGGTGAATAATCTTTTAGCAATTCTAACTTTTTCAGAAATTCATATTTTCTTACCTTCTTACCATTTTCAGGAATAGAATAGACAAGATATAAAGATTCACCTTTTACACCTTGTCTGGCTCTCAATGTGATAAAGTTCCCTTTCCAGAGTACCCTATTTGTTCCTATCTTTTTGTTTCCCATGATATTATATTTGTTACTTATACTTGCTTATTGTTAATAGTAACAAATATAGTGCTAATATTGATTAAATCAACTTTAGTAACAAAATAGTAACAAACTTTAGCAAATCAAAGGAAATTAAAAGAAGATGTAAAAAGAAAAAGCCCTGATAATCAGGGCTTTTAGTTGTTGTTACTTTCTCTTGTTTGTGGAGTTTAGTACCCGAGGCCGGAATCGAACCGGCACCGCTTTAAAGGCGACAGGATTTTAAGTCCTGCGTGTCTACCAGTTCCACCACTCGGGCAACCTGGATAGAACAAATTGTTCTAACAAAAAAAAGAGCGGGAAACGAGATTCGAACTCGCGACCCCGACCTTGGCAAGGTCGTGCTCTACCACTGAGCTATTCCCGCAATGGAGGTGCAAATTTAAGAAAATTTAACATTAACAAAATTTTTTATGCTAAAAAAACAAAAGCTAAATTTGTCTTACTTCCAATTGCCTAGTTTTAACAACATAAACGAGCTTTATTGCCAATTTAATGATGAAAAAAAACATTTATATTTTATTTTCTTTATTTGTTTGCCTTAACCTGAATGCGCAAATTCAACAAGACATATATCCAGAGAAAAAAGGAACTGAATTGCTGGGTCTTTTGGTTACTGATTACAAACCCTCCTCAACCCTGAGTTATAATGCTGCCAGAGATGAACTATGGGGAGCTGTTGCTAAACGAAATCAAGACAGCTTGTCCTGTGTGTATACCGATTACACAATATACATCAGTCCATCTGCATCCAATCCACGAACAGAGGCTTATAATAAAGGCATAAATTGCGAACATACCTGGCCACAAAGTTTGGGTGCCACCGATCAAGCCAAAAGCGATATGCATCATCTTTATCCAACAAGAGAAGATGTAAATGGTGCAAGAGGAAATTTAGCTTTTGGGGATATTGACGATATCAATACAGATAAATGGTTTTGGCTTAATCAACAGAAAACAACAATCCCAGTCTCATCGATTAACCAATACAGCGAAGTGGATAATAATAAATGGTTCGAAGTACGTGAAGATCATAAAGGGAATGTAGCACGAGCTATGATGTATTTTTATACAATGTATAAAAACCAGTCGGATGCTAGCTTTTTTAGCAAACAAAAGGAAAACCTTTATTTCTGGCATCTGCAGGATCCGGTAGATGTTGATGAAGAATGGAGAAATGAGTTTATTGCCAGCAAACAAGGTGGACATCATAATCCTTTTATTCAGGATTCAACTTTGATAAGAAGAGCTTATTTCCCTAATTATACCGGCTGGACTGAAGTTGGAATGAAAGATGAACTGAGTCTTTACAGTGTAGTTGTAAACAACAAGGCCAAGTCAATTGATATAAATTTTGAAAGTGAGTTGAAAAATGTTCAAGTGAATATCTACAATTTTTATGGCCAACGATTGGAAAGCATTTTTTTTAATAATCCGAATAGCAAAATAAGTATTTCAACGAACGAATTAGTACCGGCTATTTACCTCATTCAAATAAGTACCAACAAATATTCTCATAGTCAGAAAGTAAATATTAACCATTAAACAAACTATTTAGGTTCCTAAAGTACTGACTATCTGAATATATTCCGAAAACTGTTAATTATTATTTTGAAATGCTATTACCGATTATGTATTTTTGAAATACCTAAACTGGTAGTAATGAACTGTTCTAAAATCAGTGTAATATATATACTGTTATTCTTGTCATCTTATACGGTATCAAGTCAAAATATACGTATTGATAGTCTTATCCAAATTGTTGATTCAATTCAGGATAAAACTGAAAAAGTTAATACATATACTGATTTTGCAGAAAAATACCTCAGAAACAATCCGGATATTGCGAAAACCTGTGCACAGAAAGCATTGGATTTGGCAAAAGAAATAAAATACATTGAAGGGGAAGTTCATGCCTATCAATATTTGGTTAATATTTACTTACTTGTTTCAGAATATGATAAAGCCTTTGATTATGCCAATAAGGCACTAAGTTTATCAAAGAAAATAAAAGACAAGAGTTTTCTGGCTACTAGTTATCATTTTATGGCCCTTTATTATCACGAGATAAATAATTATACAGAGGCAATCAAATATTATCATTTGTCTGAAGAGATTAACAAGAAAATCAAAAACCTTCCAAAACTTGCTGGAAATTATGCAAATCTGGGTTCTTCTTATACCAGTTTAGGGCAAAATGAGACAGGACTGGGCTACTACATCAAGGCAGCTAAAGCTTATGAGAAAAACAATAATGAGCAAAGCCTTGCCATTGTTTATAATAATATGGCGATACTATTAACTGATCAGGAAAGAGAGCAGGAGGCTATTGATTATTATAAAAAAGCAATTAAGCTAAATATCCGTAACAATAGCTTAGTTGATCTAGCTTCAAATTATAATAATATTGCAACTATCTACAAGGAGTTTGGAGATTATAAAATTGCCGAAAAGTATTATCAGAATTCAATTGAAATTAATGAAAAATTAGGTGCAGAATCATCACTTGCTCAAAATTACATGAATCTTGCTGTTTTAGCTAATAAGCAAAATCAAACTGAAAAAGCTTTAGAATACTATAGTCAATCATTGGCTATTTGTAAAAACATTAATTTGAACATTGGACTGGTCTATAATTACCTGAACCGAAGTGATGTATTCAAGAAAATGAAAAGGTACAAGGATGCTGAAAAGGATCTTTTGGAATCGGAACTTTTATTACAAGAGTTAAATCAACCAAAGCTGACAACCTACTTGTATGAAAAAAAATATGAATTGTATAAGGAGACGAAAAAATACGATCTTGCTTTGGCAAATTTTGAAAAGTTTGAAGCCAGAAAAGATAGTTTCAACAGCAAGGAAAAAGAAATTGCTGTTGAAGATATTAAAACTAAATATGAGACAGAAAAAACATTAAATGAGAACGACATACTAAGAGAACAAAATATACTGAAGGCCAATACAATAAAAAGTCAGCAATTACTTTGGTTTGCTACTTCAGCAGCTCTTTTATTGTTTGTCATTCTAACAATGGTATTGATAAATACACGAAAACGCCAACGTATAAATATGCAAAAACTTATTCAGCTCAATAAAGACAATATTGCAAAATCGGAACAATTGATTGAGCTAAATGCGCAAAAGGATAAATTCTTCTCTATCATAGCGCATGATTTAAAAAATCCCTTTCATTTATTGCTTGGATATTCCAATCTGCTTATTAAAGACATACATGATAAAAAATACAATGAAATAGAATATTTTAGCAAGCTGATTTCGAAAAGTGCTAAAACAGGTAATGACTTATTGGATAATTTAATGGAGTGGTCTAGATCGCAAAGTGGAAAAATCACTATAAGTCCAAAAGTTATTGATTTGCTCGAATTAACGACAAAATCTATTAAAATGTTCGAAATCAATGCATTCGATAAAAACATCACTATCCATAATAGAATAACAAAACAATGTCAGGTATATGCAGACTATAATACCCTTAGTACAATAATTCGAAATTTAGTAGCAAATGCCATTAAGTTTACGCATGAAGGAGGGGTAATAATTCTGAGCTGTAAAGAAGAAAATAAAGAGGTCGTTATATGTGTTAAAGATAATGGAATCGGCATTAATGCAGAAGATTTGCATACAATTTTCACCTTGGATAAGGAACACACCTCTCTAGGAACAAATGATGAGAGAGGAACAGGACTGGGGCTAATTATTTGCAAAGAATTTGCCGCTAAAAACAATGCAGAACTAAGTGTTGAAAGTACTCCCGGAATTGGAAGCACTTTCTGTATTCGTTTCAATAAAAACTAAAACTACATTTCTTCATCTCCAAAGTCAGCATCTCCTCCGCCTTTGGATCTTTTGTCAACTTTGTAATTATTGATTTTGTATGTAACGGTCAAGGACACCACATGTGGCTCACGACTATAGATCATTGAGGTAGCAAAGTTTTCTCCATAAGAGTTCATTGTATGGCTCATGGTGCCAAAAATATCGCGTACCTGAAGCGTGGCCGACAATTTGTTTTTAAGAAAATCCTGCCTGATACCCAAATTGGTATAATAAAATGCATCCCGATCACCTTGTCCTGTTACTGAAGGGCCAGTATAAAAGCCACTTAACTGAATTCTTGTTCCCCATTTTAATTTAAAGGAAGTATTTAGTCTAAAGCTCCAGGTATTAATAGTCTGTGACACATTTTCGTCTAACAAATTACCTTCAATAGAATAATTGAACACATTTACACTTGTATTTAATGTCCACCACTTGGTAAATTCAAAATTACCCATTACTTCCAATCCAATTGATCTGTCTTTATCAATATTATCAAAGGTTCTGACTAAAATATTCCCAGTATCGGTGAGGTATGTTATACGTTGAATTTTATTTTGTGTCTGACGCATATAGGTTTCAACAGAAATAAAGTTTGACTTAAACCGCTTTTGATAACTTAACTCCATGGAGTGTATGTTTTCAGGTTCCAATGCCGGATTTCCCATTCGTATATTATGCTCATCCATATAATTTGGAAAAGGATCCAAATAATACTCTCTTGGCCGATGAATACGCTTGCTATAACTTGCCATCAGTTGCTGATTATTTTTTAATTTTCGAGATAAATGAAGGGTAGGGAAATAATCCAAGCGATTAACTACATAGCTCGTATCTAATATATTTTGCTCCAATATCCTATTGGTAGATTCCAAACGTAAGCCCAGCATATAATCGAACTTGCCTAAATTATTTGAATACGTAGTGTAAGCTGAATGAATATCCCTACTAAACTTGAGATCGTTGTGTAATGCTGTGTTTTCTGTCCACTTATCTTGTACAGCATCATAAATCTCTAACATATAATCTGTTTCGCCATTGTTAAATCGGTATTGATATCCAGCTTCCAGCTTGCCTTCTTTCCCAATAGGCCTTACATAGTCTGTATTTAACCTGATATCCGCATCATGGCTATTTTCAAAAACCCTTTGCATAAAAGGATCATTTTGTAAGTCGATATACCAATGATTATCGGTTATATATTCAAGCAAATTTTCTTCATCTTGTCCATCTCCTGATGAATAAAAACCTGAAAATGTAATTTGGTGTTCTGGTTTCTTAAACTTATGCTGATAAAAAAGCTTGCTGCTGTAATATAATTTCTCAACCAAAAAATCATTATCGTTCACATAAAATTCAGCTAGAGTTAAAGGCTTTGTATGATCATAATACTTTGAATATGAATTATGTCCATAACCCCTTGAACCATAATCAAATGACAAGCTTAAATAATCATTATTATTAATGTCATATTCTACTCCTGTTCTTAGTTCATAGCCACTTCTTCCCCGGTTTCTATCTCCTGCAATATCGCTATAGTAAAGGGTGTCGTTTATTTTTGTCTCCCGACTGACAATACTGCTTCCAAAATTTGTTTTATCGTTATAATCAAAACCGGCAAATACATTTATTTTGCCCATACGGTAATTAAATAGTCCGTCAATACCATATTTTTCACCAGTACCAAAGGTGGCATTTATGATTCCATTAAAGCCTTTACCCTTTTGTTTTTTAGTAATCACATTAATGATACCTGCAATACCATCGGGGTCGTATTTTGCACTTGGGTTAGTAATAATTTCAATTTTATCAATGGTGCTGGCAGGAATTTGTTGCAAGGCATCGCTTCCTCCTATAACAGAAGGTTTTCCATCAATATAAACTGTGAAATTACTGCTTCCCCGAAGCGATACATTTCCATCAATATCAGTTTGAACGGATGGGGTGTTTTCCAAAACATCTACTGCACTGCCACCTGTTGCAACCAGATCTTTGCCTACATTTATGACCTTCTTATCAATTTTATATTCGATATGTGTTTTATCAGCAGTAATTTCAAATTCATCCAAATCAAGTGCTGCCTGTTTAAGATTGATTACACCCATGTTATATTCTGTGTTTTTGGGTGTGATCATGATAGAATTCACTTTCCTTTTTTCATAGCCCACAAAAGTGACTTCGATATAGTATTTACCAAATGGAACTTCTTCTATTCTGAACTGACCATTTGACTGACTGATGGTTCCAGTAACTAATGAGGAATCTCTACCACTAAATAGCCCAATGGTTGCATATTCTACGGGTTTGTTTAAGTCGGGATCCATAATTGTTCCCATGACCACCCCAATCTTAGGCATATTTTCTGAGCCTTTGCTTCCATCGCGTTGTGCAAATGTGTGGTGGTTAAACATAATTGAACTAACAATTGTAAGGATAATAATAAGGTTGGTTTTCATTAATTCTAGCTTCTTATATAGTCAAACATACGTGCATTGGACAGTTAAGGTCTAAAAAACTTACGCACAAATTAATAATTATTTAGACGTCCATGATAGCAATTAGAAAGCCAGAAAAATTAGTGCTTGAAGAAGTTGAAATTATACTATAAACAAAAAATATGATATGACAGAATATGATAAATAGAAACACCCTGAATCAAGTTCTATCTGATGATCTGGGATTTATATCAAAAACAAAATCTCATTAACATAAACCTAATAGGTGGCCTTACTCCTGTTAGGTTGAGTACCTGAATATAATCAACAACCATTTAAATGAATACTTGCTCTTTTCGACCTATCAGGTTTTATTCAACCAGATATGACTAATTCTTTTCAGGATCAGTCATAGTGCGACTTTAAGTCGACCATAACCTAACAGGTGGCCTTTCTCCTGTTAGGTTGAGCAACTGAATATAAACATCAAACTTTTGATTGGATACTTTCTCTTTTCGACCTATTAGGTTTTATTCAACCAGATAGGTCTGATTCTATTCAGGACCAGTCGTAGTGCGACTTAAAGTCAGCCATAACCTAACAGGTGGCCTTACTCCTGTTAGGTTGAGCAACTGAATATAAACAACAAACTTTTGATTGGATACTTTCTCTTTTCGACCTATTAGGTTTTATTCAATCAGATAGGACTAATTTTTTCAGGATCAGTCATATTGCTAATTTAAGTCAACCATAACCTAACTGGTGGCCTTGCTCCTGTTAGGTTGAGCAACTGAATATAAACAACAAACTTTTGATTGGATACTTTCCCCTTTCGACCTATCAGGTTTTATTCAACCAGATAGGTCTGATTCTATTCAGGACCAGTCGTAGTGCGACTTAAAGTCAGCCATAACCTAACAGGTGGCCTT
>JABINZ010000069.1 GCA_018698135.1 Bacteroidota bacterium | reverse complement strand
TGTCACAAATACAAATGGATGTATCGATTCTGTCATTAAAAATGTAGTTGTTGACTCTCTACCTGTGGCTGAGTTTACTTTCGATACTGTTTGTCTCAATGAACTCACTCACTTTTACGATCAATCTCAATGGCATGGATCAGCAAATATTAGTTGGAAGTATTACTTTGGTGATGGTGATTCAAGTGCAATACATAGTCCAACACATACTTATCAAAATCCTTCGGTATTTACAGTTGTATTGTTTGTCTCTAATACCCAAGGCTGTATGGATAGCATATCGCATGAAGTAAAAATTGACTCACTTCCATATCCTGATTTCAGTTTTAATCGAGCTTGCTTTTATGACACTACATATTTTAACGACTTATCTGCTGGGTCTGGTGCTACTATCAGTACCTATATCTGGGATTTCGGAGATAGCAATTCCTCTAGTTTACAAAATCCAAGACATGTTTATCAAAACCCAGGTACTTATAATGTAACTTTAAAAGTAGGTAATTCAAAGAACTGCTCTGATAGTATTACATATAGTATCAAAGTTGATTCTTTGCCTGTAGCTGATTTTTCATTTTCTCATGCTTGCCTTGGGCAAACAACGCAATTTGTTGATTTATCAAGTGGGCCAGATACGAACCTTATCAATTGGAATTGGGACTTTGGAGATGCGAGTTCATCAACAACTCAGAATCCTAATCATTTATTTAATACTCCAATTCCTTTTAATGTATCACTCATTGTTTCAAACGCCAATGGCTGTTTGGATACTGTTGTTAAAACTATAGTAATTGATTCTCTACCTGTTGCTGAGTTTACTTTTGACACAGTTTGTTTAAATGAACTGACCCACTTCTATGATCTTTCTGAAAGTCATGGCTCTGCTAACAATGACTGGAAATACTATTTTGGAGATGCAAATACCAGTACATCCCAAAATCCAACTCATACTTATTCTAATCCTACGTTCTATAATGTGTCCCTTGTAGTTACTAATGTTAAAGGTTGTTCTGATAGTGTAGCTCACATAATTAAGATTGATTCACTCCCTGAACCAGACTTTACTTTTACAAGAGTATGTTTTAATGACACAACATTCTTTACTGATGTTTCATTAGGAGCAGGAGTAAATGTAATTGGATATGAGTGGAACTTTGGTGATGCTTCTATATCCACATCAACAAACCCTTGGCATGTCTATCAAAATCCTGGCACTTATAATGTGACTCTGAGGATTACCAATGCAAATAATTGTTCTGACAGTATAACGTACAGCATTAAGGTTGACTCATTACCAGTAGCTGATTTTTCATTTTCTCATGCTTGTCTAGGACAAACAACTCAATTTGTTGATTTATCAAGTGGCCCAGATACGAACCTAACCAATTGGAATTGGGACTTTGGAGATGCAAGTTCATCAACAACTCAGAATCCTAATCATTTATTTAATACTCCAATTCCTTTTAATGTATCACTCATTGTTTCAAACGCCAATGGTTGTTTGGATACTGTTGTTAAAACTATAGTAATTGATTCACTACCTGTTGCTGAATTTACATTTGACACAGTTTGTTTAAATGAACTGACCCACTTCTATGATCTTTCTGAAAGTCATGGATCAACCAACAATATCTGGAAATACTATTTTGGAGATGCAAATACTAGTACATCCCAAAATCCAACTCATACTTATTCTAATCCTACGTTCTATAATGTGTCCCTTGTAGTTACTAATGTTAATGGTTGTTCTGATAGTGTAGCTCACATAATTAAGATTGATTCACTCCCTGAACCAGACTTTACTTTTACAAGAGTATGTTTTAATGACACAACATTCTTTACTGATGTTTCATCAGGAGCAGGAGTAAATGTAATTGGGTATGAGTGGGATTTCGGTGATGCTTATATATCCACGTCACCAAACCCTTGGCATGTCTATCAAAACCCTGGTACTTATAATGTGAGTTTAAGGATTACCAATTCAAATAACTGTTCAGACAGTATCATGTATAGCATTAAGGTTGACTCATTACCAGTAGCTGATTTTTCCTTTTCCCATGCTTGCCTTGGACAAACAACTCAATTTGTTGATTTATCAAGTGGGCCAGATACGAACCTTACCAATTGGAATTGGGACTTTGGAGATGCGAGTTCATCAACAACTCAGAATCCTAATCATTTATTTAATACTCCAATTCCTTTTGAAGTATCCCTTATTGTTTCCAATGCCAATGGCTGTTTAGATACTGTTGTTAAAACTATAGTAATTGATTCACTACCTGTTGCTGAATTTACATTTGATACAGTTTGTTTAAACGAACTGACCCACTTCTATGATCTTTCTGAAAGTCATGGATCAACCAACAATGACTGGAAATACTATTTTGGGGATGCCGCATCAAGTACTTCTCAAAACCCAACTCATATCTATACCAATCCGACTTATTATAATGCTTCTTTAGTTGTTACCAATGTTAATGGCTGTTCTGATAGCACTTCAAACATTATTAAAGTCGATTCATTACCAATTCCAGATTTTGTATTTAACAATGTCTGTCTTCAGGACACCACTCAATTCCTTGATAAATCAACTGGAGAAGGTGTCCCTATTCTAATTTATTATTGGAATTTCGGAGATGGTTCAAACTCATTTGATCAAAATCCAAAACATTATTATCAAAATCCTGGAACATATATCGTAACATTAAGGATTGTTAATTCTAACGGTTGTTTTGATAGTATAACAAAAACAATAAACATCTATCCTTTACCTATTGCATCATTCAGTTTTGATACGATTTCTTGTGTACTTCAAAGTATACCATTTATCAATAGCAGCATAGGTGGAAGTAGTTACTATTGGAATTTTGGAGATGGTAACATTGCTTCCTCAAATACTTCAAATCCAAATACGAGTCATACCTATATTGATACCGGCTTCTATTTCATTACTCTTATTGCAACAACAGCATATGGATGTAAAGACACTTTAATAAAACAAATAGAGGTAATTCAAGAGCCAGATGCTAAATTCACAATGAATCCTGATTCAGGATGTGCTCCTCTTGATGTTAATTATAGTAATTTAAGCAAAGGCAAGTATGTAAGCTACGTTTGGGATTTTGGAAATGGAACAACTTCAACTCTAGAAAATCCTCCAACAATAACTTATCACGCAGCAAAATATGGTAACAAGCTTTATTTTGTTACACTTACTGTGAAAAACAAATGTGATTCTTCGGTATTTAAAGACACTGTTATTGTTTTGCCTGTACCTGTAGCTGTTTTTGATCTAGAACCCAAAATTGGTTGTGAACCTCTTTTGGTTACATTGCGGAACAAATCTTATGGATTACCATTAAGTAATGTTTGGGACTTAGGAGATGGAAATACGTATAAGCAAATAGGGAAAAAAGATTCTGTAATTCAGCATACTTATGTAACAGGAGAAAATGACACAACTTACTATATCAAATTAATTGTTAAGAATAAATGTGGAATCGATAGCTTAGTAAAAAATGTAATAGTAAAACCCAATACTTTAGGTGCATTTTTTACAAAAAACAAAAACAGAATATGTAAAGGTGATACAATTAAACTAAAAGATGGACATGCAGGTATAGGAAGCATTACATGGTATATGGGAGATGGTAATATTTATAAAGATACTAGCTATATAACCCATGTATATTCTGATACAGGAACATTTTTCATCAAACAAGTAATTGATAATGGATGTGCAAAAGATAGTTTTTCTTCTCCGGTAATTGTTGAGGGTTTACCTGTTGTAATGTTTACTATTGACAAAGATAATAAGTGTATAAACTTGCCTGTTTATTTTGAAAATACGTCCAAAGATATTTCTGGATCATCTTGGCGCTTTGGAGATGGAGATTCTTCAATAATGACAAATCCTTCTCATACTTACGATTCATCAGGAATCTTCCTGGTTACATTAAAAGTTTACTCTAATTCATTCCTTCAATGTCCTAATAGTTTGAGCAAACCAGTCAACATATTACCACCTCCAATTGTTGAAGTAGAATATTTACCTGACTATGGTTGTGTACCCCTAACTATTCAAATTATTAATAATTCAACAAATGCAGAATTTTTTAAATGGCAACTTGGAAACGGTGAAAATATAACAGGGAAATCACCTAAATTATATTTTGATAAAAGTGGAGAATATGTTTTAACGGTAATTGCTGAAAGCAAAGATCATTGTTTTGATAGTGCCGAAAAAAGGATAAACGTATATCCAAATCCTATAAGTGAATTTGAAATATTCTATGACAAAACCACACTCCCTTGGACAGAATTTATTAACCAATCAAAAGGGGCAGACTCCTATGAATGGTATTGGGATAATTTCATGCAATCAGTATCAACTAATCAAACAGCATATTTCAGAGATATTGTTAACAAGCCAATTACACTTGTTGCAAAAACTAAATATAATTGTTATGATACAGTAATCCACATGATTTCAGAATACTATCATGGGTTATATGTTCCAAATGCTTTTGCCCCAGAGCTATATCCAAGTGATAGTTTTACAAGATTTCAGGCAAGTGCAATTGGATTAAGATATTACAAGCTTCGTATTTTTAATACACATGGCACAATGGTTTATTCTTGGGAACGAAATTTTGAGGATTATGAAGATGGGATACCTGAATTTTTCTTGGGGTGGGATGGGACAATATTTAATCAAGGGGAAGTGAAGTGTCCATCTGACGTATATGTTTGGAAGATAGAAGCTGTTTTTAAGAATGGAGAACCATGGATTGGGAGAGAATACAAGGGCTTATATTATCAATCTGGCTATTTAATGTTAATACGATGAATATGAAATTCAATAAGACATTAATGATTATTATTTTATCAATAATAAGTGTTTCTTCGTATTCACAAGACCCTCTTTACACTCAATTTTATTTTAACGCAATATATACTAACCCTTCACTTGCAGGAAGTAATCATAATGGCACAAGATTTATTGCTAATCAAAGAAATCAATGGCATAAAATACCTGGTATGCTTTCTACTTCCTCAATCAGTGTTGACATGAATTTCATCAGAGAATCAAATATTGGATTATTCTTTTATGAAGATTATGAAGGAGAACAGTTTTTAAGTCAAAGTGGTGGATATTTAAATCTTTCAGGATTTTTAAACTTAAGTAGAACTATTTCATTTAGGTATGGAACAAAAATCGGGTTCTATCAAAAAAAAATTAACTGGGACAAATTTGTGTTTTACGATCAGCTAGATCCTTTCTATGGAAATATAGCTTCATCGAACATTCCAGTTGCAAGTAGCTTTTCTACTGAACCAATATTTGATTGGACAATAGGTGGTGCAATATTTTATGCTCCTAAAAAGGGAGGAAAAGATGGCATTCACATGATAGGAGCAATTACTGAACATGTGGTAACATTTAAAGAAACATTTTATGATAACGAATACAAAATACCACTAATTGTTTCATTTCACTATAATAGTTTAATTCCAACTAAATCTAACAGTGACATTCTGTATAACCCATATTTTCGATGGACATTTGACATTGCCAAACCAACTGATATTAAGCCTATTGAATCAAAAAATCAATTCCAGAATATTGATTTAGGATTAAACCTATTTGTTGGCAGCTTAACTTTTGGTATGGGAGGAAAATTTGCTTTCTATGAACGCACTTCAAAAAACATCAATCATGGTGTGTTATTAATTGGTTGGACAAATTATGCTAAGAATTTTATGGTATCATATAGTCATGATTTCCCTATTTCTGGAGTTCCAACATCAACAGTTACAACAAGTGAACTAAATCTAATTCTCTTTATTAATGGAAATATTTTCCCAAGGATTGGAGTCTTTAAAAAATATGGAGGCTCAAACAAATGTGAAGATTTCTACAGAAGAGGAAAAACTGTTGTAATTTGGTAATATTAGATGTTAAAAACAGTACGATTTAGTACATATCTCCCAGTCTCTACCATCTTGATCTTCACCTTCTAAATTCATGACTTTGTTATCAATACAACTTTTTGTTACTTCAGATCCACAACCGGTATATGAGGATAATTTAATAACACTCGCTTCATCTTTCCCCTGACATAAAGATGACATTAACGGTATAATAATCTGACCAACCATAATTCTTCTTGTATTTTACTTTACAAGTTTGGGTATACTTTGCATTTACTGATGCTGTATACACTAATATGACTAAAAGGATCAAGATAATTTTTTTCATCATCGTTTTGATTTAAATTATTGTTTATGAAATCGACTGTTGTTTCCCTTTAATTTTACTTCAAAACACCCTCTTTATAGCTCTCTTTTTTAATAATCTTGTCTGAGTTAATATCAACAAAAATAGTTTTTCCATTCCTTAAGCCATTTTTGATTTTTCTAAGTTCCTTTATGTTTTTTTCTTTATCGATATAGGTGAACTCCCCTGAAAATAACTCATCATTTAGTAAATAATATTTTTCATCCATTTTAATTCCGTTTGAATAGGAAAATATTATTTTTACCCCTTTATCATAATAATAAAATACCCATTTATTTATTTTCTTTTCATAAAGGAAATAACCAGTTATAATAGGTTTTTTATCATTATTTGACAGAATATATTCCCCATCTTTAAACCCACTCGAAGGGTTATTAATATTTATTAAAAATGAAAATTCGAACCAATTATGATCAATTTCACCATCTTTTTTCACCCAATATACTTGAGATTCCAAACCATCATTTAGATATTTAGTTTTTCTACATTGGAATCCATTATTCTTTTCATCAAATACCTCATATTTAGTTTTATATGTAATTCCCAAACTATCGAATACAATTAATTCTTTAAACTTGCCGTACTTAAACTTTTTCACCTCTTTCGGTTTATTATTTGAATTCCAGACAGTATAGCTTCCATGCAAATCATCTTGATAGTAGTTGAAAGTTAAAAGAATGTGATCCTTATTAACATATTGAATCCATGTGCCATTTCTTTTATTATTGCTATATGTACCCTCTTCATATGTATAAATAGATTCTCCATTTGTATTCTCGCTTAAATACCTATGTACCCATTCTCCAGTTCTTAAGCCATTTGAATATGTTCCTTTGGCAATAATTTGATTATTAGAATCCTTTAACTCATAGAACCCATCAAGTTTATCATCCTTAAAAAATGAAATCACATTAATTCTGATGCATACTTTTCTAACACAAGAATCAATTTCATACTTGAGTTTTTCGGCAGCTGAGCAAAGATATTTTTCTTCATCTAAGAATGAGAATCGGGTAGATTTACCATTTAATAGACCATTAGAATAATTCTCTATTAAAAATAACTTCCCTGAATAGGGTAGTAAGCCATCATTATTATCAGAATAAGTGCCATAATAATATTTCCATTCACCAGATTTTAAATCTTTTGAATATTGCCCTTTATTTCTTAAAGTTCCAGTTATATCATAAAATCTCCATTCACCGGATTTTAAATCATCATAGTAATATCCATCATTTATTAAAACTAAATCAGATGTATCCGTGTTTATTACCCCTCCAAAAAGCATTTTTGACAAATCACGATATATCTTGAAATCACCAGATAGTAAATCATTTTTATAAAATCCAATAGTCAAACTATCCCCACTAATAGCTTGAAATGATCCATTTTTTATTCCTTGTGAATAAGTTGTAAAAGTCAGGAGTCTTTGAACACCTTCTTCAAGAATATATGTTTTCCGTATTCCATCCTTTATACCTTCCCTATAATTACTATATTCTTTTAATTTTAATTCATTTTCATCATTGTAATAATATTCAACTTGCTCTCCATTTTTCTCATCATCAATAAAGTATGAAGTAGAGGAGATCATGCCATCGCTGTATATGGTGAGAAGACCATTCATCTCATCATTCTTCATATGCAAAACATCGCCATAATAATAATCCTTCTTGAGTCCATTGTCAGGATCATAAATACTCGATTTCTTAACTAAAATTATACGATAGGCTGTAACACTTGCACTTGACCAATCGTCATCTTCCATTCGTGATGTAGAAATA
>JABINZ010000068.1 GCA_018698135.1 Bacteroidota bacterium | reverse complement strand
TAACTAAACACTGGAGTAAATTTAAATGCTTCTGTTATATGCTTCCTACGTCAGCAAAGCAGCAGGGTGTAATTCCATTCCATCATGCCAATACTACCCACCATGCTAATCCTATCTACCATGCTAATCCTGTCCACTATGCTAATCCCGAGGAACGAGGGATCTAACTTTACCTCTGGAAAAAATGCTAATGCTATCGTTAGATGCTTCCTGCGTCAGCAAGGCAGTAGGGTGTAATTCCATTCCACCATGCTAATCCTATCCTCTATGCTTATCCTATCCACTATGCTAATCCCGAGGAAGGAGGGATCTAACTAAACCTAATGCTATCGTTAGATGCTTCCTGCGTCAGCAAAGCAGTAGGGTGTAATTTGGGGCAGTAGGGTGTAATAATAGATTTAAGTCGATTAAACTAAAAGGGAATAACAATATCCAGTAATGTTCCGCCTGTTTTTGCTTTTTTAATTTCAAATTTTCCATGCATGGATAAAATCCGCTCCTTCATGCCCATTAATCCAAAAGAATCGGATGACTCAATAGCGTTTTTGGGCATACCAATTCCATTGTCAGTAATATTTAAAATCAAATGATCTTTTTTCTTAACAAGAAGTACAATTGTTTTTGTTGCTTTTGCATGTCGCACAATATTGGTCAGACTTTCCTGAATGACCCTGAAAACATTTGTAGCAATAATTTGGTCGATTTCATCATCGTTAATATCTACAACTAACTTACAGCTATCAGATGTTCGGCTATTGTGTTCACTCACCAGCCAGTCAATGGCTGCAGATAGGCCTAAATCATCTAATACGCCTGGCCGAAGTTTGGTGATAATCGATTTTACTTCATAAATAGTCCTGTCAGTCAGTTTAACTATATTTTCCAATTCAGTCAAAATGTTATCTTCGTGAACCTGCTTTTTTAGAAAAGTAATATCCATTTTGATAGCTGTTAGCATTTGTCCAACTTCATCATGTATTTCGCGAGCAATGGACGTTCTTTCTTTTTCTCTGATATCCTGCAGATACTCCGTCAGCTTTCTTAATGACTTTTCTGACTCTGCTAATTTCTTTTCATATGTTTTTCGGATACTAACATCACGAATAATTCCTACATGATTTTTAGACTCAACAGTCTGAACAGTTGATATCTCAAGTACCTTCCTCTTATATGGCAATTCAAAAACAGTTATATCCCGACCTTTCAATGCTGTTTGCACTAATTTTAAAAAAGAAGGTATTTGTTTGACTTCTATTAATTTTTTAATCAATGTAATTGCTGATTTTCCAATTACCTCTTCGTCCTTAAGACCTGTAATTTTTTTAAAGGCCAGATTAATTTCTTGCACTCTTCCTTTCGAATCGGCAAAAACAATCCCGTCACCGGCTCCCTGAAACATCGATTGGAATCTTTCTTTTTCTTTTTCAAGCTTTTCCAACACGTCAACTATCTCCGTTATTTCTTGTCCAACAGCAATAATAGAAACTACTTTTTCATCTTCTACCTCAGCATTAATCGACCATCGAAACCATTTGTAACCGTTTATTGTGTTGGCCCTTTCTTCATAAACTGCCAAAAACGGTGGCAGAAATACTTTTTCTGTCGATTTTTTAACCCTTTCGACATCATCTTTATGAATAAAGCTGAAAAACGAATTTCCGATTAACTCATCTAAATTTTTACCAAATGTATGGCAGTACTTATGGTTGGCATACTTAATTCTAAAATCAGGATCAAAACTTAATAAAAGTTCGTTTTGGTTCTCAACCAGCAAACGATACTTTGATTCACTCTTTATTAATGCCTGCTGATTTTTTCTATTTTCTTTCCGATTTAACGACTCCTCATATTCTCTTTTAATTACCTGACCTAAACGAGCCATATTGCTTTTAAAGACATAATCATGTACTCCTGCTTTCATGGAGGCAACAGCTTGTTCCTCACCAATATTGCCAGAAACAATAATGAATGGAAGATCCATGTTATGCTTTTTAATAATTCCAAAAGCTTCCATTGCATTAAATCGAGGTAAATTATAATCAGCCAGAATAATATCAAATCGATCAAATTCAATAGCTTTTACGAATTCCTCTTTATTAATGGCCAACACCAAATCAAATACTACACCTTGTTTTTTCAGGTTTCGTTTGATCAATTCAGTATCGTCCAGAGAGTCTTCTAACAATAATATCCGGTAGTTTGTCATGGCTCTATAATTCGTGTTTATGGCAATTCGTTTAGTTGAAACCAATAACTAATAATTAGATCAACGGCTTTATTAAAATCATCCGCATTTACGGGTTTACGGATAAAAGAATTTGCACCTAACAAGTAACACTCTCGTAAATCAGATTCTTCACGTGAAGAAGTAAACACTACAACAGGAAGCATTTTTGTCTTGGAGTTCAGTCGTATTTCCTTCAAAACTTCTTTTCCCGAAAGTTTAGGGATCTTTAAATCGAGCATAACTATTTGTGGCAAGTTTTGTTTAGTTCCCTTTTTAGTAATATTGAGCACTTCCAGTGCATGTTCTCCATTATCAGATAGCATTACATCTATGTCGAAGCCCGATTTCCGGATGGCTCTTTTAATCAACTCCTGATCGCCCATACTATCTTCAATTAGCAATACTCGTTTCATGTTTCAAAAATTTAAAGTTGAAAATAAAATGTGCTTCCTTTGCCTTCCTCACTCTCAGCCCAAATTCGGCCTGCATGTTTGTTAATAATACGCTGAACAATAGCCAAACCCACCCCACTACCTGCATATTCCTTGTCGGAATGCAAGCGGTTAAATGGACTAAATATCTGACCAAAATACTTCATATTAAAGCCTACACCATTGTCCTGGAGAAAGATTGTATCCGTGTTATCGATTTTTGTTTTTCCAATTATAATTTTTGCATTATCGACTTTATGACTAAACTTAGCTGCATTGCCAATTAAATTTGTCAGCAGTACTTTCATCAATCGATTATCGGCATTCACAGTCAGGTTTTCTTCGATATTAAATTCAATTTGATAGTTGGGATACAATTCCAAAATATCTTCCACTACTTTATTTGATAAACTTGTTATATTCACATTTGTTTTAACTACTTGCTGCCTTGTAATACGACTTAAATTTAATAAATCGTCAATTAAGGAGGCCATATGTTGACTGGAAACTCTAATACGGTTCAGATAATGATTGGCTGTTTCATCAACCTGATCGCCATAATCTTCAATCAAAGCTTTGCTGAAGCCATCCATACGCGTTAATGGGGCTCTTAAATCATGAGACACTGAATAAGAAAAACTTTCTAATTCGCTATTTAATGAGGAAAGATTGAGGTTAGCCCTTTCCAGTTGAATACGGACTTCATTCGAATCTTCTAATAAAAAGGTTAAAGCTTTTTGTGACTCAGACAATTTTTTTGCCTGCTTTTTAAGCTCTTGTGTACGTTCAGCAACTATTTCTTCCAATCCATATCGATATGTATTAATTTCACCTAACACCTTTTTTCTGTCAGTAATATCATGTAAAACATGCTGATAAGCCTTCCCTCCTTCAAACTCAATTACAGAAGCATAAACCTCCAGATCGATAAGATTTCCATCTAATCTTTTGTATTGTTCTTCGATCGGATTCACATCTTTTCTCCCATCTGCTAATTTATTCACTCGATCCTGAGCTTCTAACTGTTTATCTGCCAGTAAGAATTTTGAAATATCAGCACCCAATACTTCCTGAGCTGAATTTGCTCCCAACATTTTAGCTCCAGAATAGTTGGCAAATACAATTTTATTATTTTTATGAATAAGCACTCCATTCGGCAATTTCTCAACCAGGTTTTTGTAATTTCTTTCACTTTGTTTCAGCGCATTTTCAATCTCTTTTAAATCAGTAATATTTTTGCCAAATTCTACAGTGCCTATAATTTCATTTTTCTCATTTTTTACAGGATAATATCTGAATTCATATAAATATTTTTCATCAATCAGTTTTTCTTTGGTCTGAATTTCGCCTGTATCAAATGCTTTTAACGCAGCACAGCCTTCACAAGGGCTATTGCTTTGACAAAAAGCTTGATAGCATTTCTTATTGAGTAATGTTTCGTGCGATACATTTAACCCAATTCCAGATTTTGAATTAAGCATCAATATATTCAAATCTTTATCATAAAAAGTAATGGAGTCGGTAGTTGCTTCCAAAATCAGAAATTTCAAGCGTTCTGATTCAATTAAGGCCAATTCTGCAGCTTTTTTTTCAGTAATGTCTCTTGAAAAAAGATGAAAACCCAGAACCTCATCCTGATCAGTTATCAAGGTAGCATTTTGGCTATACCATATAACTTTCCCGTCTTTGTTTTTAAATGGATATTCGAAATTACTGACCAGCGTTTTCGCTAGAATTTGCCTCATATAAAATCGCTTTGCTTTTTGTTGATATTCAGGTGAAATTAAGTCCTGATAGGACATTTTCATTAATTCCTTTTG
>JABINZ010000067.1 GCA_018698135.1 Bacteroidota bacterium | reverse complement strand
GTTCCTTCCATTTCATTCAATACAATCAATCAGAAAAAAGAATATATCATTACGCTTAACAATCACTTGTATCATATCAAAAAAGATACAGTCTTGTTTTATGAATTTGAAAGCTTCATCAATGATGTATACATCGACCATCATAATAGTATTTGGATCTCTGTTAATCAAAAAGGAGTTTATCAATATAAATCAACAAATCTGAACGAAGTCCCTGTAAATTATTTCACTAATAAAAATATCCTTAAGACATACCAGGACCGGGAAAATAATTATTGGTTTATCTCCGATAATGAAGGCATTTTATTGGTCAACACATTGGACTTTAAAGTTTACAATAACATTAAGTATAATATTATTTCACTGGATGTTAAGGGAGATGTGTTGATGTTTTCTACCTACGAAAATGAAGTTTATGAATGCAAGATATCGGCTGACAAAATTTTGAATATTAGTCAAATTGAATTTGAAAACAAAAATCATGGATTAATCGAAGACATCTTAATTCATGAAGACGGTTCGTTCTGGATACTGTACTCAAATTTTGATGAATTTAATAATTATGGAACCAGCTTTCCGGTTGATTTAACCGCTGTAAACTATAAATCTAAACCATTTAATAAAAACACCAAAAAAGCACACTTCATTAAAAACATTGAATTTGAGGATTCCAAGATTTCCTACACACCCGCTTTGGGGATTTATAGGGGAAAACAATTTAGTATCAATTTTGATAGTAGTGAAGAAGTATGGCTTAAAACTCTGGAAGGTTTTTTCAATTCAATTGGACATAATTTCGCTTTTTTCAATCTTGACAATAAAGAATTTAAATCTCAGATTACAGATATTCTTTCAACTGATAAGTTTGTAGTTATCGGAACACGTAATTCCGGATTACGGATAACTTCCAATGAAAATAAATTAACAAAAATTAAAAAAGAATCGCATAAATCACTTCCAAGTAATTCAATTCGCAAACTTTATATTGACGACTCAAAATTATGGATTGGTACAAATAATGGGATTTGCTTTGTCGATATTTCAAATATCACTGAAAAAAATGTAGAGATTTATCCAATTATGATCAATTCAGGATTCCTTTATTATGAGGTTAGTGATATTATTAAACAAGAGGGCATCTTATGGATTGGAGGTAATACCGGTTTAATCTCCTTTAGAGATTCTGCTTTCAATTATAGTTCACCACCTCCCAAACTCTCATTTGACCGAATTTCAATAAACGATATTGATACTTTAGTATGTTCAAAATATCAACTCCATCCCAATCAAAACACCTTAACGTTCCATTTCAAAGGAATATCTATTAATGCCAATCAAAATTTGTTATACAAATACCGACTTGTTGGATTAGACTCAAGTTGGATAATGAGTAAAAATTCAACTGTTCGCTATCCAAAACTATTAGCAGGTAATTATCAATTTGTGGTTTATTGCACGTCAGATGGAAATAATTGGACAGAAAATGCGCAAATAATAGAGTTCCAAATTAGGAAGCATTTCACAAAAACATTTCTATTTGTTTTGCTTGTTTCAGTTTTGTCATTGGCGATTATCCTGATCATACTGAAACTGATTTTGAGTAGCCAAAAAAGAAAGGATCTGATCGAGAAAAATTTACTTCATGCAGAAATAAGTTCGTTAAGAAGTCAGATGAACCCCCATTTTATTTACAACTGCATGAATTCAATACAAGGCTATATTGTGCGAAATGAAAATAATTTGGCTAGTGAATATATCGATAGTTTTGCCCGTTTACTACGAACAGTTGTTGAATCTTCACGGAAAAAGTTCATCACACTCGATCAGGAAATAATCACATTAGCACAATATCTTGAACTGGAAAAATTACGCTTCTCATGGAAATTTGATTATGATATAGTAATTGATTCGAATGTTGATACAACTGCGATTTTGATTCCACCGCTACTTATTCAGCCCTTTGTTGAAAATGCCATCCACCATGGTTTTGCAACCCTCAAATCGAATAGCCTAATTACAATTACAGTTAAAGATGATGAATTAGAAAACATGACGGTTATTATTGAAGATAATGGAATTGGGCGAGTGAAAGCAAGACAAATTTCTGACAAAAGGCACAATCATAAATCGGTTGGTATGCAAAATATTCACGATAGAATTGGGCTTTTAAACAGGATTTATTCCAGCCGTATTTCTCTTGAAATTATTGATCTATATGACATTCAAAATATAGCATGTGGTACAAAAGTGATACTGAAAGTTCCACCCTTAATTAAATTATCTGATTATCATGAATAAAGAATTAATTAGAACGGTAATTATCGATGATGAAGAACATTGCAGATTTACAATTACAGAGATTATAAAAAAGTTTTGTCCAAATCTGAAAATTGTTAGCCAAGGCAATAGCGTTGAAAGTGGTATAAAAATAATAGATAGCCTTAAGCCAGATTTAGTTTTTTTAGACATTCACTTAGATGATGGTGATGGGTTTGAAATTCTTCAGAATATTTCATTCAAAAATTTTGAAGTTGTTTTTACAACGGCCCATGATAATTTTGCCTTGAAGGCCATTGAATTTTCAGCTCTTCATTATTTACTCAAACCTATTAGTGCCAAAGATCTCATAAATGCAACTGAACGATTTCAAAATACTAGGAATAAAAATATCCAGGAAGAAAAAATCAATTTACTCCAAGAAAGTCTCACCAAAACACCCGAAAAGATAATACTACCTACCTACGAAGGTTTTCAGATTATTAAATTGGAAACTGTAATTTATTGTGAAGCAAGTGACAAATATGCTATTTTTCATTTGATTGATAAAACTTCTGTCGTCATCAGTAAATCGTTAAATGATGTGGAAAAAACACTTCAAGATCTCTCTTTTGTGCGCATTCATCACAGCTATATTGTTAATTTAAAATACATTACTTCTTATGAAAAAGGAAAAGGAGGAAGTGTAAGTCTGACTAATGGTAAAAAACTGGAAATCTCTTTCAGACGAAAACAGCTTTTTATTGACAAATTAAAAAAATATGTGACGCATTTTTAATAAATTTACACTTAGTTCACTCTTTTATTAACTCGATTTTCAATTTTCAAATTCGATTTAGGTCACACTTACGAAGAAAATGGTCGCACTTACGAAGAAAATGGTCGCACTTACACAGTTTGCATTGTTTCGTAAAACAAGTCATATTAGATTCGTATTGATGAATAATAAGCTATTTGTTTTTTAACTTTTAAATATAAACTCATGAAAAAAATCGCTGTACTTCTGTTCTTGTTTTTTGGATTATTGACAATGATATCTTGTCAAAAAGAAGCTGATCTGGTGCAAAAATATGATCCGGTGCCGGTATTCACAATTGGTGATTATGACAATACTACAGTGGAAGGTGTTTTAGGCTATATGGATCCTGTTTTTTACACCTCAATTTCGGCTCAGGATAGTCCCTATTGCCCTGTTGTACTAGGTGGATCCTATGTTGAAAGCTTACCAGATGAAAGAGGAATTGAAAGTGGATATTGCATCACATCAAGAAAGATGTGTATTATATTATGCATGATTCCAAACAATTTTCAGGATTTTACCAGCATGTCGACAAGCTATGGCTATGATATGTATGAATCAACATACCGAGACTTATTGGTTGTTTGTAAAACGGAAGAACCAATGATGCAACAGGGTTTGTTTGGTGCAATTGGCAATAATCAGGACAACGAAGTTGTGGAATTTGATATGACAGGTATAAATGCTGAAGCTATATCATACAGCCAGGGAGAATTCGTAATTGTAGAATAAAATGAAACTTGCAATTTACACATTAACAGCTTTGCTATTACTCAGCGCTTGTGGTAATAATATACGGCTTGAGCCATTAAAATCAGTCGATTTAGTGGAACACGAGAACCTGTATATTAAAGATTTACCAAGAGAAATAACAACTATTAATGATAGTTTAGTTGCGTTCTTAAACGCAAATGAGGCGATATACATTTTAAATACAAATAGTGGAGTGATTCTTAACTCCATTATCCCAGACATAAATTTCACCCAGTTTCTTGAAGAAAATGTAAATCTTTCAGACACTCTAATTCCATATGATTTAAGTAAACATCCAAATAAGTTTGTCAGACAATATCCCTTGTATAAGATTAATGCATTTAATTATCACGACAATCTTTTTGAAATCGTGTTAACAATTACAAATCCTTTGTACATAAATGGAGTTGTTAAAATTGAATTCGAGTCTATCATTTTAACAAGTGATATTAACGGAAAAATTATATCAACTGAATTAGTCAATTTGTATAATAAGAAAGATCTTGATCATTTATTTATGGCAGAAGATGGTTTAGTTTTTCTACCCGATTCGCATGTTTTCTATATAAAATCTTTGAATAAAAAGTTGTCAAACTCAATTGTTTCAAGATTTCAACTGGTTGATAAAACATTTGAATTCACAAATGATATTTTATTTCCGGTGACCGATATGTATACGCTTAAATTAAAAGAATCCAGTATCGTAAATATCAGTTATGTTTTCAATCGATTTTACGATCAAATATACTTCACCAACGGGCAAGATATTTATTCTGTTTCGAAAGGAACTAAACTGGTTAATACAAGCGCATTCGAGGCCAGTGATTCTTTTCACTTGATTAAAAGCTTTGAAATTATTCCAAAGGCAATAAACAAAACAAAAATTAATCATTTTGCCTATATCGAAGATGTGGTGCCTAATCCACCTGTTTTCAATCAATCGAATAAATATCTGGTGATAACCAATAAAAAAGGAAATGAAATTCAAAAACGAATACCCATTGGTCGTATTATCAGTGGCTTATCTTTTCAAAATAATAGGATCGTATTTATGGAGGAAGTAGACGATAAAATTCTTATTCATAAATACTTGATTAAATAATATAGAAATGAAAAAATCAATGAATCTGATCATCATTTTAGCTTTTATGGGTTTTAATTCTTGTAATTACACCGTATATCAGGAAGTAAGCATGAAGTCTGCCTCCACAGTGCAAGTGGAATTAAGCCCTGAGTTGAATTTGGAACTTGATGACTTTATGAGCACGGATAATGAAAACACACTTTATGTAAATGTTATTAATGGTGAGCAATGTTTTACCTGTGCACCAGTATTTTTAATGGTTGCCGAAAAGTTAGTAAATGCCAATATCCCATCAGAAAATTTAGTGTACATTTTTCCATCAAAAAGGAAAGTTTTACAAAAGGACTTTTTGAAAGAAAATTTTGGGTTGGATATCAATAAAGTGAAAGTTATTTTTAGTGATGAAGTGTATGATCTCATACAAAATCAATATGCTCTTGAAGGTAATTCGAACTTACTTTGCTTAAATCAAAACAAAGAATTGCTTAGTAAAACGACTTATCAGCGAGCTAATTTTAATGAACTATTTTCAGTGATTCCTTAAGTTGATCCTGAAAATTAAAGATGTCTTAAGCTAGCTAACGTGTTTGGTGTAATATAATTGATGTTAGCTAAGATGCATTGTTTTGGAGGGTAGACATACCCTCCAAAACTTCTTAATCAACAAATAAAATTTTTAGATTGAAGATTAATACAAATAAATAAAAAAACTTTAGATGATAAATGTTGTCAAACAAATAACCTATAGTATTAAAGATGAGTTGGATAATATCTCTGTGAGAATTACAACCAAGTCTGACAGCATGCTTTATTGTTTCTTCAAAGAGCCACAAGGAAAAATCATTGAGGGAGGCTCGGGTGAAATCCAACTTGGAACAGGTAAATTATTAAAAAACAGAACGCTACAAATCGGCTCAGTCGTTTCCGATCTGGATGATTGGAATATTAAAGAAGGCATTAAAATTCACATTCATCGGAATGGACTAACAGATTTTGAAGAATTAATTTTAAACAATGGACAAGTAAAACCATTGGCATTTCGACACTCTTCTATACTGTATAAAGTGATGGTAACTTTCAATGGTTTGAAATAAACTACCATTAATCTAAAACTACTTCCGATTTATCCAGAAATATTCAATTCATCATGGAAAAATCTCCATGATTAAAGTATCCTATTGAAAATATCAGGACACTTTCTCTATGGAAACTATCTTTTATAAATAATTAATTGCAAAAGAAAGAAATAAAATTCACCATCTTGTCTAATTGAAGTTTAGGTTTTAACTTTATTGCCTGTAAACAGCCTTATTTATTGAATGTTCCATCAATCTTAAACCTGTTAAAACATAGACAGTAATTGATTACAGGCTGTTTTTAATCAAATAATTGAAATGAAAATTCAAATATTCAAAATACAGTTTAAAATATTTTTTCTTTATTTTATTACATTTTGCTTTGCAATAACACCTTATATTTCTCTATCTCAGATAAACGTTTTATCTGAGGACTTCGAAGCCTCCTCTGCTATTCCTTCAAACTGGTCGCAAATTACAGTACAAGGTAGCTCTAGCTGGAGTATTAATAATGGAGGAACATACGATCTTGGGGCCAATCATCCGGCATCTGCCCATGGAGGCAGTAAAAACGCGTATACTTCTTCTCAAAGTACAAGTGGAAATGTTGTTAAACTTGTATCTCCTGCATTGGATCTTTCGGGTTTAGGAAATATTTCGTTGGAATTTTGGGAAGCACGAATAAAATGGGGAGTTGATACAGACCAACTCAAAGTGTATTATCGAACTTCATCGTCAAGCAGTTGGGTCCTTTTGAGTTCGTATACATCTGCCACCACAAATTGGGTGAAAAGAACAATCAGTTTACCAAATCCATCTTCGGCTTACTATATTGCCTTTGAAGGAATTCCCAAATATGGCTATGGCATTTGCATTGATGATGTCATTATAACAGCTGCAATTGCTGTTGATGTTTCTATGACATCTATTGAAGTTAAAGACAAGGAATTTGTTAAAGCTCGTTTTAAGAACCTTGGTGCTAATAACCTTACAACATGCAAATTCAATTTCAAGGTTAATAATGATACAATCATACATACTCAAAACTGGGTTGGCAATCTGGCAACAAATGCATCAGGAGTAATTCAAATTGACACTTATTATTTCCCTCATGGAATACATAGCATCAAATGTTGGCTTAGCAATCCGAATTCATCAGGAGATGGTGACAGGTCGAACGATACAATTTATGATAATTACAGAATAATCCGTGAATTCCCCTATGCAGAGAGTTTCGAAAATTCAAATCTGGGCGATTGGGTTCAGTCGACTGATGACCAAATGAACTGGACAAGAAAAGCGGGATCAACTATTTCTACAGGAACAGGGCCAAGTTCGGCTAAAGATGGCACTTTTTATATGTACACTGAAGCATCAGGCAATTACAATAAAACAGCAGATTTATTAAGTCCGGATGTTGATTTAAGTCCACTCACAAATCCCTATTTAGAAATCTGGTATCATATGTTTGGAACCCAGATTGGAAGTTTAAGTTTCGATATCGACTCCCTCGGTACATGGGTAGAAAGTATTGATACAGTTTTAAGTGGAAACTATGGAAACTCCTGGTTTAAGAAATTGGTTTTGCTAGCCGATTATAAGGACATGAATAAAATACGTCTTCATGCAGTTACTGGCAGTGGCTTTTTAAGCGATATCGCAATTGATGACGTCAAAATAATCGATATTCCAAGTGTTGATTTAGGATCTGACACCATTATCTGCCAAGGCAATCAAATAAATTATACTGTTGATACGGGAAACAATTATAGTTTCATTTGGAAGGTTGTAGGTTATACTGATACACTTTCAACAAGCAATAGTCTGACTATAGATAGCAGTGGAGTATATTATGTCATTGTATCGGCAGCCTACGGATACCAAGCAACTGATACAGTTGAAATTACTGTTGCTCCTTTGCCGAATGCCAATTTTTCGTGGTTTAGCACTAGTTATTGTGTAAATGAAAACTCATTAAGTTTTTACGACAGCTCTCTGATAAGCACAGGTTCATTTTCTTATTTTTGGCAATTTGATGATGGCGATACATCCTCACAACAAAACCCACAACATACTTATACATCAGCTGATAGTTTTAATGTAAAATTGACTTTGACATCCAATCATAATTGTGTTGATTCCATAAGTCATTCCATCATCTTATTCCCCTCTCCTATTGCACAATTCACTGTAAATGATACAGATCAATGCTTGAGAGATAATTTGTTTCAGTTTACAGATAATTCAACTGTTTCAACAGGCACAATTAATAGTTACTATTGGAGTTTTGGGGATACTAATACGAGTATGCTAAACAAGCCAAGCCATCAATTCTTAAAAGTCGACACTTTTACGACTTCCCTGATAGTAACCACAGATAAAAACTGCAAGGATACCTTTACACAGCAAAGCCTTACCTTGCCAATGCCACAAGCAAAGTTTAACATAGTCGATTCAACACAATGCTACAGCAATAATAATTTTGTATTCGGAAATTTATCAAGCATAAACCAAGGATTGCTTAGTTATCAATGGAATTTTGGAGATAATTCTCAAACAACAAAAAAAAATCCATCTCATAGCTATACTTCTAGCGGTATATTTCAAATAAGTTTAATCAGTAATTCTCCATATGGTTGCTTTGATACTGCGTCCAGTTCCCTTGTTGTTT
>JABINZ010000066.1 GCA_018698135.1 Bacteroidota bacterium | reverse complement strand
TCATCGTGAATACAAACCTTAATTGTAGTGACTCGGCTTTCAAAACATCTTATGTGTTTCCGAATCCACAAGCTGATTTTGCCATAAATGATAGTTCCCAATGCTTTGTTCCCAATAACTTTATTTTCACGAATACATCAACTGTTAAGTGGGGCACACTAACTACTAATTATTGGGATTTTGGAGATAATACAAATAACACCAACAGCAATTCATCACATGCTTATGCAACATCTGACACCACATTCCAAGTGATGCTGGTAGTTGGTTCTGCTATGTCCTGCCCAGACACCACATATAAAACGGTTTATATCCGACCAATGCCGAGTGCTGATTTTATTATTTGGGATAGTTCTCAATGCTTTGAAAACAATGCTTTTGGTTTCCAGAATATGTCATCTATTACTTCAGGAAGCCTCTCTTATTTGTGGAATTTTGATGATGGTGGATTTGCTACAACAACCGATCCTGTCCATTCATTTAATTATGCTGACACCTTCAGGGTTAAGTTGATTGTATCCTCAAATTACAATTGTATTGACTCTATTTCTAAAAACACCTACATTCATGTTCACCCTGAACCTGTTGCTGCCTTTAAAATTAATGATAGTGCTCAATGTTTGAAATGGAATGACTTTTTATTCACCAACAATTCCACCATTAGTGCAGGTACATTTACGCAAACATGGTATTTAGGAGACAATAGTGTTTCTTCAGATTTTTCACTGAATCACTCCTATTTGGATCATGATACATTTAGTATCAAACTAATGCTTATTTCAGACTATTTATGTAAGGATTCCATTTTGCATACAGCCATTGTTTATCCTATGCCTATCATGGGTTTTTCTGTAGATGATAGTTCTCAATGCTTTCAAAACAATTTATTTCAGTTTACTGATACAACATCCATTGCTTCTGGATCTTTTAGCACTTTATGGAACTTTGGAAATGGTGATACATCAACAAATTCAAATCCTGCTAAAGTTTTTGGTTACACAGATACTTTCGATATTACTTTAATAAATAGTTCTCTTTTAGGATGTACTGATACCATTACAAAAAATGTATTTGTGCATCCAATGCCTATTGCAAGTTTTAGTGTAAACGACACTGCTCAAAGTTTTCAAGACAATAATTTTATTTTTAGCAATAACTCCACAATTGCATCTGGAGGAATAAACTACCTATGGGATTTCGGTGACGGCACGAGCTCAAATGCTCAAAACCCGGTTCATATCTATACAACTGATGATACGTTTAACGTAAAACTTTCTATCATTTCAAACAATGGATGTGCAGATTCATTTGACATGACCGTTTATGTATTCCCAACACCGTCTGTTGATTTTAGTATAAACGATAGTGCACAATGCTTTAATGAAAACAATTTCACATTTACAAATAGTACAACTATAAATTGGGGTAACATCTCCTATATTTGGTATTATGGAGATGGTGACACCAGTTCTTCAATCAATTCGAGCCACACCTACACCAGCGATGACACATTCTATGTAAAACTTCTTGCTATTTCAGAAACTGGAGCAAAGGATTCCCTGATTAAAACAATTATTATTTATCCTTCCCCTCAACCTGATTATAGCATAAACGACAGTCAGCAATGTTTGAATGAAAACCAGTTTGCATTTAGCAACTTATCCAACATTAATTCTGGTAATCAAACATTTACATGGGACTTTGGAAATGCAACATCCTCCAGCTTAGAAAATCCTTTCAAAACGTATCTTGCCGAAGATACTTTAACAGTTACCCTTATTGCGGTTTCCAATTTGAGTTGCACTGATACAGTCCAAAAAACAGTGTATGTGTTTCCTTCGCCAATTGCAGATTATGGCATAAATGACAGCCAGCAATGCTTAAACGAGAATGTTTTTAATTTCACAAATACAACAACTATAAGCAGTGGAAACCTGAGTTATGAGTGGTATTTTGGTGATGGTGATTCTACATCATCAATTCATGCTGCACATATTTACAGCATTGATGATACATTCCAAGTGAATCTTATTGCTATATCGGATCTTGCTTGTTCTGATACAGCTCAAAAAACAAGCTATATTTTCCCTTCTCCAAATACTTCATTCACTATTGATGACAGCATCCAGTGTTTTAATGGAAATCAATTTGTTTTCTCAAATAACACAAGCATCAATTCAGGATCTCTAAGCTATCAATGGAAATTCGGAGATGGGAATGCTACCAATGCCAACGATCCTGTTTACAACTATAGTACTGATGACACTTTTAGTGTTTGGCTGATAAGTACATCTGACCTGAATTGCTCTGATTCTACTTACCTGACCACTTATGTGTTTCCTAGCCCTATTCCTGATTATTCAATCAATGACTCGCAACAATGTTTCAATGAAAACCAGTTTATTTTCACGAATGGATCATCTATAAATACGGGTTCTCAGACTTATTATTGGGATTTTGGAGATGGCAGTTCTTCGTCATTGGCAAGCCCTTTACATTCATACACAACAGATGATACGTTTACTGTGAAACTGGTCAATACTTCTGATTTAGGTTGTAGTGATTCATTGGTAAAAACAGCATATGTGTTCCCAAATCCAATTGCTGATTTCAGTATTAATGATTCACAGCAATGTTTCAACGCAAATAATTTTACTTTTAGCAACCTGACAAATATCAACTCCGGTTCTATGAATTATGTCTGGACATTTGGAGATGGCAGCTCTTCATCTGCCAATAGTCCTTCACATGCATATACTATGGATGACACCTTTACAGTCAGGCTTTTGGTGAACTCCAACCTACAATGTACTGATTCTGCATTCAAAACATCCTATGTGTTCCCTAGCCCTGTTCCTGATTATACGATCAATGACTCGCAACAATGTTTCAATGGAAATCACTTTGTTTTTTCAAATAATTCTACAATCAATACAGGTACGCAATCTTATGTTTGGAATTTTGGTGATGGGGATTCCTCAAGTTCTATAAATCCAATGCATGACTATTCTTCTGATGATACTTTTGCTGTTAAACTAATTAATACATCCGATTTGGGTTGTCGCGATTCGATAGTTAAAACTGTTTACATATTTCCAAATCCAATTGCTGATTTCAGTATCAATGATTCTCAACAATGTTTTAGCGGTAATGATTTCACCTTCACCAACCTGTCTTCAATAAATAGTGGTAATCAAAACTTTAATTGGAGTTTTGGAGATGGAGGAAGTTCAACAAATGTGAATTCAACTCATCAATACGCATATGATGATAGCTTTGGAGTAACTCTTATTGCCATGTCAGGCTTAAACTGTAAAGACTCTATCTCAAAAATGGCCTATGTTTTCCCAACTCCTGTTTTGTTATTCAACATTAACGATAGTATGCAATGTTTAAATGGAAATCAATTTATATTTGGCAATAACTCCATTATTACAACTGGCAGTATGTCGTATATATGGAGTTTTGGTGATAACGACACATCCTTTATACCTAGTCCTACTCACAGCTATTTGCAGGATGACACTTTCCATGTCGAGTTAATAGCAATTTCAGATTTGAATTGCAGTGATTCGCTCCAACAAACATTATATGTTCACCCAATGCCAAATGCATTATTCAACATAAACGATAGTGGACAGTGTTTCAATTCTAATTTATTTAATTTTACAAATCAGAGTACGCTTAAATGGGGTAGCCAAAATTATTATTGGCAATTCGGTGATGGTAGTAATTCAATAGCAAGTAATACTCAACATACATATGCGACAGATGACACCTTTTCAGTAATTCTTATCAGTACTTCAGGAATGGGATGTATGGATAGCAACATCCAAGATATTATTGTATTCCCTTCACCAGCTTCAACATTTACAATAAATAGCCAGTCTCAGTGTTTAACGGATAATAATTTTTCATTCACAAACACAAGCCTGATCAATTCAGGATTTCTCAGTCATCTGTGGTATTTCGGTGATGGAGACTCCCTGATATCAATCAATGCCAATCATGTGTATACTGGCTCAGATTCTTTTATCGTTAATTTGATTTCAAATTCTTCATTAGGATGTTCCGATACGGCAACTTCCTTGGTATTTGTCAGACCAATGCCAATTTCAGATTTTTCCATTATTGATAGTCAGCAATGTAGAAATGGTAATCTTTTCCAATTCAATAATAATTCGACTATCACATATGGCGCACTTACATATTCGTGGGATTTCGATGATGGGAATAATTCGACTTTAACTAATCCAGCGCATTCCTATTTAAATGACAATACATATGTAGTGAGTCTTATTGCTCAATCAGACTATAATTGTAATGATACAATCAGTAGAAATGCCTATGTATTTCCTTCACCAAAAGTAGATTTCAGTATTAATGACAGCACCCAATGTTTAAGATGGAATAGTTTCAATTTCACGAATAACACAAGCATTAATACAGGAATTGTAAGCTACACCTGGGATTTTGGAGATGGAAATAATTCTACTCAAATAAATCCAGACCATAAATATATAAACTTTAGTAATTATACTGTCAAACTCATTGGCTTGTCAGATCTAAATTGTGCTGATTCTACTTCCAAGCAAACAATTGTATTTCCTATGCCTGTGGCCGGATTTTTCATTAACGATAGTTTTCAATGTTTGACTGGAAATCAATACATTTTTACAAATACGACTACAATTCCTATTGGATCAACTAACTATTACTGGAATTTTGGTGATACGAATATTTCAGTCGTAGAAAATCCAACTCATGTTTATGATACAAATGCCTCCTATACAGTAGAATTGGTTGCAGAAAGTAATATGGGCTGTTTTGACACTATTTCCACAATTGTTGAAGTGTATCCAATGCCAATTCCTGATTTCTCTTTCAGTCTTCCTTGTCTTGATGATACTATTTATTTCACAGACCTAAGCTCGATTGAAGCACCTTCTGCATTAACAGCATGGACATGGGACTTTGGAAACAGTACGACATCAATCATGCAAAACCCAAAGAGTCAATATGCGGCAGCAGGAATCTATCAAGTTAAGCTAACAGTCACTTCGGACCAATTCTGTCAAAAGAGTTTAACCAAACCTATCGAATTCTTTGAGAAAGTTGAACCAACTATTGTTGATTTCGCAACAGTTGAGGAGGATGAAAGCATTTATATTAAATGGTCGCCTATATTTATTGGCAGACCTAAAACATTTGAATTAGAGAGAGCTATTGCTTCTGGCTCATATAGCAATTTGCAGAGTTTTAGTCCGACTATCAATGATTATTTTGACTTTAATGTTTCTGTAAATCAATTCTCATATAGCTATCGCTTGCGAGTGCTTGATGAATGTAATTATATCAGTCCATATAGTAATATCGGGAAAACGATTTTATTGAAAGTTGGTGAGGAGGAGGAATACCCACAATTAAGCTGGACTGCTTACGAAAAATGGAGTAGTGGTGTTGACCATTATCAAATTGAATTATATGATGAAGATCTGGAAATTTTCAAACTGGTGGATATTGCCAACGATACTTTTTACAAGGATGCATTTACCAATGAAAACTACAGCCAATATTGTTATCGAATAACAGCGTTCAGATCTGGAGATAATGAAATAAGTCTGTCAAATACTGTTTGTGTGCCAACTCCATTTAACATATGGGTTCCCAATTCATTCACGCCAAATGGAGATGAAAAAAATCCAACATTTACTGTAAAAGGTAGCTTCATCAGAGAATATGAAATTCGCATTTTCAATCGTTGGGGAGAGCAAATATTTGCATCTAGCAACATCAAAGAAGATTGGGATGGGATATTCAAAGGAGAATCAGTGCCAGCGGGACAATATTTCTACACAATCTCAGCAAAAGGAACAAAAGGACAAGCCAAACGTCTGGCAGGAACCATTTTGTTAATCAGATAATATTAAACTCTTGATTATTTGCTTTCGCTATTTTCAAATAACATGTTTACATTGATATAATCAATCTGATTAGCTAATTTTGAAGTCCTGACATTAACCATTAATTGATTGCTTTGAGAGATAATATTTCACAAATCAGAAAAGACTTTCCCATTCTTCAACAGCAGATCAATGGGAATCCTTTGGTGTACTTAGATAATGCTGCAACAACACAGAAGCCATTGAGTGTGATTAATGCAATTACCAATTATTACACATCTCAAAATGCCAATGTACATCGTGGAAACCATTTTTTAAGCCAGCTTGCAACAGAACGATATGAAGAGGTTAGGGAAAAAGTCAGAGCATTTGTAAATGCTAAATCGACAAACGAGATAATTTATACAAGGGGCACTACTGAAGCAATAAACCTGATTTCCGATATCATAGGTAAAAGCATTATTCAAAAAGGGGATGAAATTCTTATTACAGCCATGGAGCATCATTCCAATATTGTTCCCTGGCAAATGCTTTGTGAAGAAAAAGGTGCCATACTAAAAGTAGTTCCAATAACAGAAAAAGGGGAACTTGACCTTAGCAATATTGACCAGCTATTAAGTGCAAAGACCAAAGTATTTTCTTTTACACATGTTTCAAATGCGATGGGAACTATCAACCCTATCAAAGAGCTTGCTGCAAAAGCTAAATCAAAAAATATATTAACAATTATTGATGGCGCACAAGGAGCATCTCACCTTAAAGTAGATGTCCAAGATATTGATTGTGATTTCTATTGTTTTTCAGGTCATAAAATTTATGGTCCTACAGGTATTGGAGCAATTTATGGTCGGGAAGAATTGCTAAATAAACTTCCACCCTATCATGGTGGGGGTGAAATGATTGATAGTGTTTCTTTTGAGAAAACAACCTACAATGTACTTCCTTATAAGTTTGAAGCAGGCACACCCAATATTGCTGATACAATTGCTTTTGGAGTTGCTCTGGATTATGTTTTGGAAATAGGATTGGATGCTATTGCTGATTACGAGCATGAATTATTAGCTTATGCTACTAAAAAAATTATTGAAATTGAGGGAATCAGAATAATTGGAACGGCAGATCAAAAAACATCTGTACTTTCTTTTTTGGTTGATGGTACACATCCCGGTGATTTAGGCATTCTATTAGACAAAATGGGGGTTGCTGTTCGTGTAGGACATCACTGCGCCCAACCTTTAATGGATGGCTATAAAATACCCGGAACGGTAAGGGCTTCTTTTGCTTTTTACAATACCTTTGAGGAAGTGGACATCTTAATTGCTTCATTAAAGAAAGCTCTGATGATGTTAAAGTAAGAATTTATTATTTCAACATGGATAAAAACTCTTTTCTTTCCCACTAAAATGCAATCCCTTAAATTTGCAGTCGAAAAATAAATTTATTACGAATTAAGAAATGCATATATGAGCATTGAAGATATTAAAAATGAGGTGATTGAAGAGTTTGCAATGTTTGATGATTGGATGGATAGATACGATCATTTGATTGAGCAGGGAAAGAGTTTAATTCCAATGGACATCAAGCATAAAAATGATAGCAATCTGATTAAAGGATGTCAAAGTCAGGTTTGGCTACATGCTTATCTCGACAACAATGGAAATTTGATATTTGAAGCAGATAGCGATGCTATTATCACTAAAGGACTGATAGCCTTATTAATTCGCGTATTTTCAGGGAACAAACCTTCTGAAGTGGAAGAAGCAAGCGTTAATTTTCTAGACCAAATTGGCTTAAAAGAGCAATTGTCACCAACCCGTTCTAATGGTTTATTCTCAATGATTAAGCAAATGAAAATTTATGCCATTGCATTTCAGGCAAAAAAGTAAAACATGTCAAAAGAAAACATAAAAGAATTGGAAGAAAAGATTATAGCCGCACTTAAAGAGGTTTATGATCCAGAAATTCCAGTTAATATATACGAAATAGGACTCATCTATGAATTCAACATCAAAGAAAACAAGGATGTTCGGGTGTTAATGACACTTACTTCGCCTACCTGCCCGGTTGCTGATTCAATGGTTGAGGATGTTAAGGAAAAAGTAGGAAGTATTGATGAAATAAACGATGTAGAAGTCGAATTAACATTCGACCCAACCTGGGATATGAGCATGATGAGTTTAGAAGCAAAAATTGAATTGGGTTTTGACTAAAACTGAAACTCCGATTTCTTTTTCTTGACTTTATTTTTACTTTTAGCCGGCTTGCCTTTAATATAATACCAACCAAAATTGAAATTGATGTTTGCTTTGGTTGGCTGAATAAAGCTGCTAACATCATTGGTCATGATATAAAAATTTGATCCCATAATTCGCAGCGACATACCTGCCCCAAATCGGCTTTGGCCATAAGTGTTAAAGGTGTAATTCCCTGCCAGATTAATAAATTTCCACAACTTACGATTATATAATAATGAAAAAGAAGACATATTATAATCTGAATGTAGATGATTATAAAACACGAATCCAAATCGATTCTTCTCATTTAAATCATAACTCAATGTCAAGTATATTTTAGGCGTTAAATTGGAATTAAAGGATTCTGTGGTTCGTACTGGTTTGAAAAAGCTGAATACCGAATCTTTCAATTCACTAAAATAACTACTGTCAAATCCAATATTTAAGGTGCTGTCAATTTTAATTCCTTCAAATGAAAACTTCCCATTTTCAACAGCATATGTTTTTACATCGTTTTTCCATTTTATATAGCCTAAATCATTAAGGCTGAGTGCGATGTTGAAATTATCCGTTAAGTCATAATCTGCACCTATATCGAAGCCTAATCCAAAATTAGAAAGCCCAAAACTTCTTGCAGGATTTGACAGAAATTCCTCCAATGGATCTGCATTTGAATTTTCTGAAAACATGGATGTATCTACTGGCCCTGATATATTTACTTTGATATCGTAATCAGCATGCAACCAATAGGTTTGTGTATCTGTCGTTAAACCAATTTGCGTTTGAGTAGAAAAATGAACAAGACCTTGAAGTAGACTCAAACGAACTCCTGCATTTAAGCGCTCTGTAATATCTCTGGAATAACCAATAGCAAACTCATTATAAGCTGTTGCATCCATTCCTAATCCATCGAAACTAATTCGTTTACCAATAAAAGCTCCATTTCCTTGCCAGGCAAGAGCAAATAAATCTCTGGGCAAGCGCAATTCAGAGCTTACATGTGTAGTAAATGCCAAAGAAAAATAATTCCTTTTGATTTTGAAAGATCCCGATAAAATTTCATAATCAATGCCTGTGCGAATAAAACCAACATTAGGCATTTTATTTAAAAATTGATTGACATGCAATCCCAGCGTTTCATTTTCAATAGAGTACAAATTCCTTACTCTAATATTAGTCTCGAAACTATAATTAAACTGCGGAAATGGCATAATGCCAACAGTATACCTGAACTCAGGGAAATATGAGGCATTTGTTATTCCAGCAGAAGGCAAGTTATGCATTGAATGCCTGGTAATATCCTGACTATAGCCGGATAAACTTATCAGACTTATCAGCGCTACGATTAATATTTTTTTATAAATCATTCAAGTTAACTTTAAGTTTTGTTCGTAAACCCAATTTTAAATCAATTCTGCTATCGGCAAAAATCTTAATATCTTCCTGTCCCTTATTTTTTGTTGAAAGGCAGACAACAGCTCTGACTTTCCTCATTTTCGCGATATTTTCCATACGATCTTCGTTAAAAACAATTTTTGTTACCGATTTCGCTGGTGTTATTGTCCTGTGATCGACTCCAATATGGGCTGCTGCAATGAAGTAATCTGATTTATCCATCAGGGAATCAATAATTGTTTCACTACTATCAATAATATATAATTGAACAGCTATTTCGACCGGGAAATCATTAGCAATAACAATAGAAAACTCAGCCTCTTCAATTATTTTAAGATCAAAATCTATGGGATCGACCTTGGTAGGAAAATCGAAAGCCCATTCTTCGGATCTTCCATAAGCAGGAAGTTCCATATCAACATTCACTTTCACATAGCTGGTATCCAAGGCAAAATTACTATAGCTTTTTCCATCTGGATTGGTTCGTACTGTCAGGTCATAGTTGATATATTTGGGCATATTATTAACTACCTGAGGCAAATTTGAATTGCTCTTATTGGCTTCTACTAATGTATATTTTGTTACACCTACCTCAGAGGGTAATGGATATATAATATCAATGGGTGAATTAACTAATGAACCCGATAATTCAAGTTCGCCATGTTTTTTAGAAAACGAACTAAAATATGGTGGATCGACACGAATAGGCAGTCCGGTGGAATTATACACATTCACTTTAATTTTGGGATCGACAAATGAAACCCGATCAGCTTCCGTTCCATCAAATAAGGTCAAAGACATGGTGTCAGCAGAGTAAGGCACAATTTCAGCACCTAAATACCCTTCGATGTAAGCAAATTTAACATCTTTAAAATCCGCTGTAATATTGATTTCATCCGATGCATGCACAAAACGTGAGTTTGGATTTAATGTAATAATATATTCTACTGGAACAGTATTGAAAAGGGTTCCTCCTTTTGATAAATCAAACTCCACTTTAGATAAATCAATTGAATCAGTTAAAGTAATGCTGGGCCAGTTCCAATTCAATGGAATTGTTTTCGAATAGGGTAAACCATTTTGCTTTGCATAAGGTATAGATAACTCCAATTGACCAGATCGAGGGAAAGTAGAATGAACATTTAAAATCAGAAATCCAGATTTTACCTCCAGAAAAACGATTTCTTCTCCGTCATTAAATAGTACACTATGCTCCTGATTTTCATCAAAAAGAATGTTAGTAGTTACTCTTACACTATCGTCACCACCCGTATTATATACTAAGGGGCCTAAAGAGAAGTGTTGGTCTGGGATTACAATATAATCTTTAGCATAACCATACCAATCCCTGCTTTTATACAAGATGGTTATCAAATAGTCATCTTCTATACGTATCAATTCACTTACATCATATTTGTCAGCAAAATCCAGGGCTGAAAGATTTGCATGAAGCAAAGGAACTGCAAAATCTGGATTATAGTCATCCTCAATATGCACATTCTTAATGTTGGTGAGGTCTAATATATCCTTGACACAAGATCCCAAAATCAATGAAAATAGGATTAGAAGAGTGCCAATCGCAACTACATGCTTTTTATTAAAATAGTTCATAAGTTAACTTATTATCTGAATTATTGTTCTGCAGGAAATGAAAAATTTAAGCCAAAGGCCTTGAAACACCCAATTTCACTTCTGTTTTCGTATACTAATTTACTAAATTTCTGTTATCTAATTTGAATTTGAAGATTCATGGATCAGGAGCCCATATTATAATTGCTTTGTGTTAATTTTGACACGCTTAAAGGCTATCGTTTTGCCAGATTTTACTAATAAAACATTTACAATGAGAATTAATATCGCTTTCCTGATTTTTTCACTAGCACTCCTTCAATCCCTAACCCATGCTCAAACGATTACTATTGGTGAAGCAAGAGCAAAATCGGATGGACAAATTGTTAATGTAAATGGAATTATTACTTCAGAAGAATTTGGTGATTTGCAGTATATCCAAGATGAAACAGCTGGAATTGCTGTCTATTCTTCTTCTACATCTGGACTAAAAAAAGGAGATAGTGTAAACATTATTGGTGTCATCAAAGATTATAATGGCGAATTGGAAATCAGTCCGGTAAATTCATTTCAGCTTATTAGTTCCGGAAATGCTTTACCCGAACCAAAGGTTTTAGATTTTGCGACAGGTTATGCAGATAAATATGAAGGACAATTGGTGCGATTTAATGCTGTTCGTTTTTCTGCAAGCGGATCGTTTGATGGTGGAAGCAGCGGGAATAATTATGAAATAAGTCAATCTGCTGTCATAAAAGAAATTCGTGTTTTACCACAAACCAATTTAGTTGGAAAACCAATACCCACTGATGAAATTGATATTATTGGTTTGATGGGGCATTACAAAAACACTTGGGGTACTGATAAATACCAGCTGAAACCACGAGGAACTGCTGATTTAATACTGGGAAGTGGACCAACAATCATATCAAAAATCAAACAATCCGATATCCAAACTACTTCGTTTAAAGTAAGTTTTACAACAAAAAATGAAGGAAATACAATCCTAAAATATGGGCTTACTAAAAATTTAGAATTAGGGGTTCTGACGGATCCAAATATGACTAAAAATCATGTAATGATGTTGTCATCTCTTGAACCGACAAGTTTTTATTATGTTGTTGCTCAAACAGTTGATGCTAATAGTGATACAAGCGAAAGTGGAATGCACTATTTTTCTACAGCATCTTTATCCAGTGGTACTATTAAAGTTTTTTTCAACAGAACAGTTGATAAAACTTATTCATATAGCTATGATGCACTTTATTTAAATAGATCGATTGACGATAGCTTGGTTGCCTATATTTCAAGAGCCACTGCTACTATTGATTTGGCCGTTTATAATTTAAATAATTATGGAATGTCGGCTAATATTAGCACAGCTTTAAATAATGCACATAACCGAGGTGTGCTTGTTCGGGTAATTGGTGATGGAAGTACAGCCAATATTGGCTTAGGCGATTTAAGCGGACCTAGTGTTTTAAAAAGTCCCCAAGGAGCAGCATTTACCATTATGCATAATAAATTCATGATTATTGATGCAAAAGTAAGTGATCCGAATATGGCCATCGTTTGGACAGGTTCAACCAATCTTACAGAAGGACAGGTTCATGCTGATCCGAACAATGTAATTATCGTTCAAGATCAAGCCTTAGCAAAAGCCTATACACTGGAATTTGAAGAAATGTGGGGAAGTACCACAAAGTACCCTGATGGTGTTAAAAGCAAATTTGGCAAATTCAAAACTGACAATACACCTCATAAATTCATGATTGGAGGAAATCTTGTTGAATTATATTTCAGTCCTTCCGATCAGGTTCAAAGTGAAATTATCAATACCATTGAGTCAAGCGATTATAGTATTTATTTTGGTGTGTACACTTTTACAAGAACCGCTATCAGTGATGCATTGACAGCTGAATTCAATGGGGGCAGCTATGTGGCCGGAATTTTTGGCGAAACCAGTGGAAGCAATGCAACTCCTTTTAATAATCTGGTATCGAGTATTGGAGCTTCCTATATTAAGGACTATTCCAATGGAAATATCTTTCATCACAAGTATTGTATTGTAGATCCCAATACGCCTTTTGATGATCCGATTGTTCTGACAGGATCGCATAATTGGAGTAATGCTGCCAATGTTAATAACGATGAAAACACCTTGATTGTTCACAGCTATGAAGTTGCTAACCAATATTTCCAGGAATGGGCACAACGTTTCAAAGATGAAGGAGGAAGCGTTTTTGTTGGATTAGAAGAAGATAACATTGAGCAAAGCCCAAGTATCCTTATTATGGGCAATGAATTACTAATTAACATGGATTCAGATCACAATGAGCAATTGTTAATCAGCATTTACGATTTAAATGGGCGAACAATTTATCAGAATAGAATCCAAACACAAGTCGGAAAAAATACATTCCGATTGCCTGTAAATGATTTGAATAAAAACATTTATTTGCTGCATCTGCAAGGGGAAAAAACCAATTATAGCACAAAGTTGTTTAAACTCTAATGCACGATTATTTAATCTGAATTGTTAGACCGAAGCAAATATGAAACTTTTGTTTTTTCTAGTTTTGGCTTTGACAAAGAATTGAATTGGTTAATGATTGAACAGAAATAATTATAAATTAAATTTTCATGGATAATATTTATTTAAAAGTACTATTTGATTGGTTACATATTATGGCAACAATTGCCTGGTTTGGCGGCATGTTTACCAATATGATTCTGGTTCGTCCTACTATACTAAAAGTACTGGATCCACCCACAGCCGGAAAGTTCATGAATGAATTAATGAAGAAAACACGCATTGTTGTTTACGTATCGATTGCTGTGTTGTTCATTTCAGGAATACCCATGAAGATTATCAATGAAAATTATGTGAGCATCATCAATTTTAGCAATAATTGGCAAATAGTCACTTTTGTCAAGCATGTTTTTGTTGGGATATTAACCCTGCTGGCCATCTTTAATTTTGAGATTCTAATGCCAAAGGCACAAAAATCTGCAGCTAATGGACCTTCGGATGAACTTAATAAATTGAAGAAGTCTCAGGAAATTATTGGTAAATTATCATTCTTGTCAGCCATGATAATCATCATTCTATCTGCGATTATGCTTTATATTTAGGACATTTTACTGTATTATTATTTTTTCACAATAATTCAGCTTATTGCCTTCAAATCTAATGTAATAGATTCCTTTTGAAACATGTCTGAGATCAATTTCTGTTAAGTTAGTATATGCATCAAGTGATGATTGAACGATGAGCTTTCCATTCACATCATTAATCTCAAATTTGATTTTGTCAGTTGAATTATTCTTAATTTGAAATTTGCCTTGACTTGGATTTGGATATACAATTATTTGACTGTTATCACCCTTGTCTTCGTGAACATCAAGATATATTTCAGATAGAAGGCGCCTCCAGATACCATCCCCTCCTGAACCTGCAAAAATGTATTTTGAGTTTGCATTAAATGTAAACCAATAATGATTCCCAAAACCAGCACTTTTATCTAACCAAGAACTACCTTGATCTTTAGATAAGTAAATTTTCCCTTCTCCATTTCCGATAAAAAGATTTGAACCACTGGCAACCATGGCAGTTACATTCATATTGCTTAAACCATTATTGATTTCTGTCCAATTTGCTCCATTATCATTTGAAGAAAACATACCAACTATAGTTCCAGCATATAGGGTTGATCCAATTATTGCCATCTTAGATACGCGCTTATATGTTAAACCACTGCTCACATCTGCCCATTGGAAGCTTATGGTATCCAACATAGCTACACCTTTAGTTGTTCCGGCAAAAACATTTCCACCATCTGTTACCAGACAATTGACAGAGGTGCTTGGCAAACCTGTATTGATTCCATACCAATTGAGACCATTATCACTTGATCTATACACCCCGTTTCCTGAGGAGGAAACAAATATTGTATTCCCTTTAATAAGCATTGAAGTAATGTTTTTATTGGCCATGGTACTACCCAACAAAGTCCAACTATCTCCATTATTGCTACTCACATGTATTCCTCCATGAGATGCAGCATATATTTTTGTTCCACTTACAGCAAATGCAGAAACATACTTATTACTTATTCCATTGTTGACTTCAGTCCACGTATTGCCATCATCAGTCGATCGATAAATCCCATCGGATTTCGTTCCGGCAAAAAGATATGTTCCATTTGATATCAGAGAATAAATAGAAGGATAAAACAGTCCATTATTTACTTCAGACCAGGAAGAACCTGCGTTACTTGAAATATACATCCCATAACCATTCGTTCCGGCTAAAATATACGAACCAAATAATGCGATTGAATTGATAGTTGTGTCTTTCAAACCTGAACCGATTGATGTCCAATTAGTCCCCTTATCTGCAGAATAATATATTCCTCCAAACTTGGTTCCAACATATATATTCGAGCCATTTGCAGCAATGGCATTTATTGTTTTATATACTAATCCATTATTGATTTCAGTCCAACTACTTCCACTATTTAAGGATAAAAAAACACCTCCACCAGCTGTTCCAGCATATATACTGGAACCATCAATGAACAAGGTTGCAACAGACTTATTGGATAAACCATTGTTTACAGGAGTCCAATTGCTTCCATTATCTGTTGATACCGAAACACCTGTGTACGAAGAAGCAAAAACAGTAGTGCCCTCAACTGCAAGCGATGAAATTCCTAAGTTTGTTAATCCATTATTTACAGGAGCCCAATTGTTCCCATTATCAGTAGAAATAAATACACCACCATATGTTCCTGCAAATATATTAGTGCCGCTAACTACCAATGAGCTTACATTCAAATTTGTAAGGCCAGTATTTATTTGACTCCAGGAAGCTCCATTATTTGTAGAAATGTAAATTCCTTTTGTATAAGTACCCGCAAATAAATTACTACCACTAATTGCAAGAGATTTTACATACTTGTCGTCAATTCCATTATTAACAGGCGTCCAGCTGCCGCCATTATTTGATGAGTGGAAAACACCTCCTCCGTAGTTGCTGGCATAAATATTTGATCCATTTGTTACAATACAATTAATGTTCCCACCATATGGTCCTTTAGTTTGAGACCAACTAGCCATAGCAAGATTTACAAACAATGATAAAATTGTTAAAAGAATAAGTTTTTTCATATATAGTGTGTTTAAGTTTTGTAGTTTCTATGAGTCAAAATCAATATGCATTTGCTTTTCATTATCAAATAGTCTGAAGCTTTGTCGATGTAGTTTTGTTATGCCATGCTCATGGATGGCTTTTTTATGCTCCTCGGTAGGATAACCTTTGTTTTGTGCCCAATTAAATTGGGGATGTTTTTCATGTAGTTCTTGCATTAAGCGATCGCGATGGGTTTTGGCTAAAATAGAAGCAGCAGCAATAGCATTGTATTTCCCATCTCCTTTAATGATGCAAATAAAAGGGATTTCGCTTTCAGGAGTAAACAAGTTTCCATCAATCAATAGCATATCCGGCTCTGGAAATAAGTGTTTAACAGCTATATTCATTGCCCGATGAGAAGCTTTCAAAATATTTATTTCATCAATTACATCATTATCAAGAACACCAATTCCATACGAAATAGCTTCATCTTTAATAATCGATTCCATTTCAATACGCTCTTTCTCAGAAAGTTGCTTAGAGTCATTTAACAAATGATGCTGGAAGTCTTCTGGTAGAACTACCGCGGCTGCCACAACTGGTCCTGCCAGACAACCTCGCCCAGCCTCATCTACTCCAGCTTCAATACGGCCTGCTTCGTAGAATGACTTTAAATTACTCATGAATCAAATATAGTGAGATATCTATTATTTTATACGATTAGCTATGAACAAAAAAGCCTGTCAGTAAAGGAAAAACTGACAGGCTATAAAAACCCTTGCTAAAGATTAACTATTATACAAAAATGATTTGAGAACCTTCTCCTCCAGCCATTTCGTATAAATCACCAACTGTGATTATTGCTTTTACATGCTCACTCAGATCTTCTTGCTTTAATTTAAACATATCTGCAGCTAATTTACATGCATAAATTTCGCCTCCACCAGCTGTAATCATATCCAAAAATTCATCGACTCTTGGAATATCCAGTGCATCCATCTGGCTTTTCATCATGGCTGAAACACCAGCTTCAACACCTGGAATAACGCCCATAATGGTTGGAAAAGGAAGTCCACCAGGCATGCGCATGGCTGGATTACCAACAACACCTGTTTTAAGCTTCTTCATTTGTTTTTTAGTTATTGCATCTAAACCAAAAAAAGTGAAAAAGAGTTTTGCCTCAATTCCTTCCATAACAGCACCATTAGTCATTACCAATGCTGCGTAAACATCTTCAATAGTTCCTTTTGAACAAATAATAAATACTTTCTTCAAAGGATGATCTTGTTTATTTGCCATAATATTTTGTGTTTTATTTTATTAAATAATGGAATTTAGTGTTTCCAATGCCCCCAAATTATCCCCTCTCAAAAGGGGATATAGAGTTACAATATATTTATACGCAGCTTGCCGGTTTTGGTATTCCAGCTATTCTGCTTGATTTCTTTAGTGGACCACCAGGAAATAATTCGTATAATCCTTTAATATCAACGATACCGGATTTACCAACTGCACGGATTGTTAACGTTATTCCTTGAGCATTTCTGTCCCTGATAAAATTAATCACTTCAAAGTGTTTATCAGTTAATTCAATTTCTTCTTCTTTTGCAATCTCCGCAGCAATTTCTTTAGTCCATTCAGAAGGATTTACTAAATACCCTTCTTCAGTTACTTCAACTGCTACTCCTGCGATTGTTTTTGTTGCCATATTATTTGTATTTATTGTTAAACGATTTATTAATTATTGGAAACATTTGTTTCCTGAGATATATTTTTTAAGAAAGTTAACATGAAACCAATCCCGCGTTTCATTTCGGGTGTATTCATCATTCGGAGAGCTTTCCACATACTTACTTCCTCTACATTTTTGGGATCCAGATTTTTGTACACATTTAATGCATTATTCAATGTTTGCATCATGTCTGGTTGAGTCAGATTTTTAACCGTTTGAAGAATAGTAACGATATTATCAGCGAGCATTTTTACATCCTCAGTGCTAAAATTATCAATAATATTCTCAACTATTAATGAAGCTTCTTTAAAGAAAGCAAAATATCCCTTTTGCTCCAATTCGCCCATTTTGTGAATGCCATCGAGTCCTACTTGTTGTATAATTGGTCCAACATCTTTCATCAAATCGCTTGCACTTTCAAGCATTTCGAACATCTCGTTAATGGTTCCTATGTTTCTTACGAGCTTTAATCCTAGTGATTTAAGTGCCTCACCATCGAGCTCGACCCCAGCACTATCAAGCTCTTGAACGGAGGATTTCACAAAATCGTTGCCGATGATGGATATATCCTTTACCAGATCTTCAACCTCAATTCTTCTTTGTCGTTGAAGCTGATGTTCTTCCAATAACAAGTCTAACTTTCGGTTAATATCAGAGATCTGATCCTGTATATGTTTATCAGTCATTTTTTTCTCCTTTATTTTTTCTTACCGGCCATTTGCATTTCTGTGGAAATTGGCATTTCCTTGCCTTTAATTAAAATATGCCAGTATATCCAACGGAATATCATTTTACCATAATGGTTCATTCTGCTTTCTTTTAGCAAACTGAAAGGACCAACTCCCGGGAATGGGAATGAACCAGGCAGCGGTTCGGTATCGTAATTAAAATCAATTAGCGTTCCTTTGCCATAACCTGTTTCAATATAACAGTTAGCATGTCCATCAAAGCTGGCAGTGAAATCTCTTCCTTCAATTGCTGCCATCAGGTTTTCGTATAATACATCGGCTTCAAAGTGAGCTACAGAACCGGCTTTTGATGTAGGCAAATTGGTTGCATCACCAATGACAAAAATGTTTTCATGCTTTACTGACTGCAATGTTTTTTTATCAGTAGGAACAAAATTCAGATCGTCACCCATTCCGCTTCTTTCAATCATCTTGTCTCCCATATTTACAGGGATAGTAACTAAACAATCAAAAGGAACCTCAATATTATCATAGGATACAATAGCCTTCTTTTCGTTATCAACTCGTTCGAGATAAAAATCAGGAATAACATTGATATTCTTTTGTTCTAACAAACCGCCAAGCATTTTAGAAGCTCTTGGCTTTGTAAATGCACCAGGCAATGGAGTTACATAAGTAATATCCACTTTATCTCTCAAGCCTCTTTCAGCAAAAAATGCATCCGCATAAAATGCAAATTCAAGAGGAGCAACTGGACACTTATAAGGTAATTCGGCAATATTAATAACCAATTTTCCACCTTTCCAGGTTTTGAAAAAATTAGCCAATGCAGAAGATCCTTTAATTGTATAGAAATCAAAAACTTGCTTTTGCCATAAATCACCCATCATACCAGGTGTTTCTTCCGGGCAAACTTTGGTTCCTGTAGCAATAATTAGATAATCATACTTGAGTGCTACACCATCAGCAAGAATCACATGATTTTTTTCAGGTTCAATTCTTTCAATAGCTGAATAAATGATATTTGTTCCAACTGGAATAAAGTCGCTTTTCTGCTTAACGACATCCTTTTCTTTATAAATTCCAAATGGAATAAACAGAAAACCCGGTTGATAATAATGCGTTTTATATTGGTCAACAATGGTAATATCCCACTCATCTCTTGGCAGATCTTTTCTCATTTTGTTTGCCATGATGGTTCCGGCTGTACCTGCTCCTAATATTAATAAACGTTTCATTTGTATTTTTTTATCAATTAAATTATTAATGAATTCTTAACTTGCAGCTATTATTTTATTTGCTGTTACAATGTTCACATTAAATATCAACATATAAAAGTTTTTCAATATGATAATTGTCATATTGACGTTAATAATAAGATTTCTAAATAAGCCATGCCTGAAACCATTAATACAGCCACTTGCAGTACCTGTATGTTTAAGTCCTTGATTTTTCAGAAGCTCGAAAAAGAAGAACTTGATTATATGGATCAGTTTAAAGTTGAAAAAAAATACAAAAAAGGTGAAATAGTTGTAGTAGAAGGAGCTCAAATTAAAGAATTCCTATACCTGAAAAACGGCTTGGTTAAGTTATTTAAAACAGGAATTGACTTAAAAGATCATATTATCAGCATTGCCAAACCATTTGATTTTATTGGCTTTTTATCTGTTTTTTCAAAAAATCAATACCAATATTCCATCACCTGCATAGAGGACTCAGTCATATGTTTTGTGGATATGGATTCGCTAAAAAATGTGATTAAAGAGAATGGCAAATTCGCATTGGATATATTGAGTAAAATGAGTTTGACATTGGACGACATCTTGTCTACCCGTATTGATCTTTGCTCCAGAAACCTAAGAGGGCGAATATCCTTGCTTTTGTTGTTTTTTGCCAATGATGTCTACCACAACGACTCATTTAAATTACCCCTTACACGTAAAGAGATTGCTGGATTAATTGAAATGACCACCGAAAATGTGATTCGGATATTATCTGAATTCAGGAAAGATGGACTCATCCATATTGATGGCAGTACTATTCAACTCACTAACAAAAAACTATTGGAAGCCATCAGTACGGCTGGTTAATACAATGCATTTTAATTTTTGATTTTACCATGCATTTGTATCTATTTTGCTGTTTTGCATTTCAATATTTCAACCTACTTTTGTATCCCAATTTATTAAATATGATATTATGCGAATACTAAATTTATTATTGATTGTTATGACTTCAATTTTTATGTTATCCTGTGGAAGTAAGAGTACTTATGTTGAAACAGTGGATGAAAATATCGATCAAGATGGTTTTACATACCAAGTTGATCAGTTCGGTGATTTTAAAATTATGCGCTATCAGGTGCCCGGATTTGATGAACTTGATTTAAATAATAAAATTCTTGTTTATTATTTAAGTGAGGCTGCTAAGGCTGGTGACGAAATTACCTGGGATCAGAATTACAAACACAATCTTTTGATTAAACGAACTTTGGAGACTATTGTTGAGAATTATTCTGGTGATCGTGAAACAGAAGATTGGAACAATTTCATGGTCTATACCAAGCAAGTGTGGTTTGCAAAAGGCATTCACCATCATTACTCAAAAGACAAATTTCTTCCTAAGATTAGCGAAGAATATTTTGAAATGCTTATCAAAAAATCAAATAAAGGAAACTTCCCTCTGGAAAAAGGAGAGAAAGTGAAAGATCTGATTAGCAAACTAACACCTATCCTTTTCGATCCTGAAATAGATGCCAAAACTGTTTCATTGGATTCTGATAATGATCTAATCACAGCCTCCGCAAACAATTTCTATGAGGATGTCACTCAAAAGGAAGTAGAGGATTTTTATGCAAAAATGAAAAATGAAGCTGACACCACTCCTATTTCTTATGGACTAAATTCCAAAGTGGTTAAAGTGAATGGAGAAGTACATGAACAGCTTTATAAAATTGATGGAATGTATGGAGCAGCAATTGAAAAGATTGTGTACTGGTTAGAAAAGGCTCTTCCTTACACTGAAACTGAAGTTCAAAAGCAATCACTTGAAGCCTTGATTGCATATTACAAAAGCGGTGATTTGCGGACATTTGATGAGTACTGTGTTTTATGGGTTAAGGATGTAGACTCGAGAGTGGATGTTGTAAATGGCTTTACAGAAACATATGGAGATCCTATGGGCATGAAAGCCACATGGGAAGCTGTTGTTAATTTCAAGGATTTGGAAGGCACAAAGCGCACCGAAATAATCAGTAGCAATGCCCAATGGTTTGAGGACAACTCGCCAGTGAATCCAAATTATAAAAAGAAAGAAGTAAAAGGTGTGACTGCCAAAGTAATCACAACAGCACAATTGGGTGGCGATTGTTATCCAACAACTCCTATTGGAATTAATTTACCAAATGCCGATTGGATACGTGCAAATCATGGTTCAAAATCAGTGACCATGGATAACATTACCTATGCCTATGATCAGGCAGCTCTGGGAAGTGGTTATACAGAGGAATTCTCATGGGATGAGGAAGAAGTAGCTTTGGTTAAAAAATATGGTCACGCTGCTGGAAATATCCATACCGATTTACATGAATGTTTGGGACATGGATCAGGACAACTTGCAGCAGGAACCAGCCCGGAAGCATTACAAAATTATAGTTCGGCATTAGAAGAAACCCGTGCCGACCTATTTGCACTATATTATATCATGGATCCCAAAATGGTTGAATTGGGCTTACTGCCTAGTCTGGATGCAGCAAAGGCAGAATATATAGGCTATATTAAAAATGGTTTGATGACTCAACTAAGACGAGTTGAATTGGGGAAAAATATCGAACAAGCCCATATGCGTAATCGACAACTGATATCTTCATGGTGCTATGAACAAGCTAAGGCTGACAGTATAATTGAAAAGAAAAGCAGAGATGGAAAAACTTTTTTCGTCATCAATGATTTTGAAAAATTACGTTCGTTAATAGGAGAATTATTGACTGAAGTACAACGTATTAAATCAGAAGGTGACTTTGAAGCAGGTAAAGCATTGGTTGAAGGCTATGGCGTTCAGGTAGACCCTGAATTACACAAGGAAGTTCTTGATCGGGTTGAAGTCCTGAAACTTGCTTCTTTTGGTGGCTTTATGAATCCTGAATTTATTCCTGTAATGGAAGGAGAAGAAATTATTGATGTTAAAGTTGAATATCCATCTAATTATGTTAAGCAAATGATGGATTATTCAAAGAAATATGGGGTATTACCAACCTATAATTAAGTTTAAGACCTCGTAATTTTAAACCATAAGGTTTTCATTTCTCACTGCGAGGTTTTCTAAAAAGTCTTTTTGAAACTAGTAAGAAGCACAGTGAAATATTTTATTGTGCTTTTTCCTGACTTCGTCAATGCGCCACCCAATTTAAAACAAAAACAATTTAGCTAATTGTTTTTGTTTTTCAGTGAGCAGTAAAACTTTCTCTATAGTTTCTTCAGAGTTAGGAACAGTCACTTTAATCGTACATATCGTTTTTG